>DASWMK010000177.1 GCA_036399815.1 Acidimicrobiales bacterium | reverse complement strand
CCGGCGCCTGCTCGCCGGGTCGATCGCCCTGCCCCTCCGCAACCCGACCTTCGCCGCGCTGCTCGGCGCCTTCCACGTCGTGCTGCTGCGCAGCAACCAGTTCGGCCGCCGGGCCGGCGGCGCGGCCGGGGACGGCGAGCTCGGGTTTGCCGACCTGCTGCTCGGCCTCGTGCGCGACCCGTTCTCGCTGTTCCTCGTCCTGTCGCTGGCCGGCGCGCTCGTCGGCTTCGCCAAGCCGCCCCCGGCGATCCGGGCCGGCTGGCTCCGCCTCGCCGTGCGGGCCCTGATGGGCCTGGCCCACGCGGCCGCCCAGGTCGCCACCGTCGCCGCCGTGTCGCTCCTCGCCATCGACGTCGTCGACCTCGTCACCGACCAGGAGTCGTCCCCCCTCGCCGCCGTCGTCGCCTTCGTCGTCGGCGGCGTGGCCGGCGGCGCCGTGTTCGGCGCCTACCTCGCGCTCGCCAACCTGCCGGCCAGAGGCAGCCACGGCAACGAGGCGTTCTCGGCCATGCGCAGGACCAGGTACAAGAACTTCCTGCGCCTGCACGTCCGACCCGACGGCGGCCTGACCGTCTACGCCATCGGCGTCGACAAGGTCTGCAAGCGGTGGCGCTTCGCCCCCGACGCCGATCGGACCGCCAGCTGGCTCACCCCCGAGCCCGGCGCCGAGCCGCAGCCCCACGTGATCGACCGCGTCGACGTCCCCCCTCGAGGCGCCGCCCCACCCCCCGGCCCCGCCCGCTGAGCCTCACGCCCCCGGGGCGGCGATGCCGAACGCCTCGAGGCACCCGGCGATCGGGTGGTGCCGCCACGTCGCCAGGTACGCCTCCCGCGAGACGAACGAGCGGGTCAGCATGCGGTCGACGTAGAGCATCCCGTCGAGGTGGTCGACCTCGTGCTGGACCACCCGCGCCGGCCAGCCCGACAGCTCCAGCGTCACCGGCTCGCCGCCGACGTCGACGGCCGAGAGCCGGACCCGCCGCCACCGGGGGACGATCGCCGCGTACCCCTGGACGCTCAGGCAGGCCTCGAACCAGTGGGCCACCTCGGTGCCGACCGGCTCGTACACGGGGTTCACGAGGACGCGGAGGTCGAATGGCGCCCGCTCCTGCTCGGCGAGGAGCGACGGCGGCAGGTCCGTGTGGTACTCGGCGCGGTCCTCGATCACCGCCAGCCGCTCGGGCCTCGCCACCTGGTTGGCGGCCAGGCCGACCCCGGGCGCCGCTCGCAGGGTCTCGACCATGTCGGCGACGAGCGGCCCCAGCGAGCCGAGGTCGTCCCGGGCGACTGGCGGCGCCGCCACCCGGAGCAGCGGGTGGCCGGCCTGGACGATCTCCATGCCGACCAGCATGCCGCCTCAGTCGGCGGCGACCGTCCTCGGGTGGCGGCGGCGGTCGACGAGGCGCCAGGCCAGCGCCAGCGCGAAGGCGATCGGCACGAACGGGAGCAGGGCGCCGATGACCACCAGGGTCCCCGCCGTGGTCGCCTGGAGCGCCCGCCAGCCCTTCCTCAGCCCGCCGACGAACCCGCCCTCGTCCTCCTCGGCGGGCGCCGCCTGGCCGGGACCGTCGATCGAGACGCTGATCGTCGACAGCTGCACCTGGTCGTCGAGCACGGCGAGGCGGCCCTCGAGCGACTCCAGCTCGGCCTCCCGGCGGGACAGCTCGCCCTCCAGGCTGGCGATGTCGGTCACGGTGGCCGCCCGGTCGAGGAAGCCGCGCAGGCGCTCGACGCTCGTCCTCGCGGTCGCGATCCGGCCCTCGAGGTCGACGACCTGCTCGCTCACGTCCTCGGCCGACGCCGACTGCTCGACGACCTCGCCCAGGTCGCTCACCTCCACCAACGTCTCGGCGTAGCGGGGTGCCGGGACGCGCAGCACGAGGTCGGCCGACGGCTCCTCGCCCGCCGAGCGCCGGTCGTCGGCCGCGAACCCGCCGGCCGTCTCGGCGATGGCGACCGCCCGGTCGGCGGTCCGGTGCACGTCCTCGGCCTCCAGGCGGACCTGGGCGGTGAAGACGAGCGACCGCTCGAGGCTGATCGGCTGCCCCTCGGGCAGGGCGACCGCGTCCCCGCCGGTGCCGCCGCCCTCCACGGACTCGCCGCCGCCCTCGTCGAGCGCGGCCGCGTCCCCGCCACTCGCCGCGGTCCCGTCCTCGTCCTCGTCGCCGGCCGAGCACCCCGCGACGACGAGGCCTCCGCCGAGCACGACCGCCAGCAGGCACCACAGGAGTCGTCGGGTCATGCCGGTGTGACGTCCGTCCGGTCCGTGCCGGTTCCCGCCGCCCGTTACGGGTCGGTGACGCCCTCCGGCGGCGGCGGCCGGTTCCTGTCACACCCCCTGCCTACGATCGGCCCGTGGTCGCGATGCCGCTCGAGCTCCCCTTCGCCGGGCCGGCCGGCGCGGTCGGCGGGTTCCACCCGGCCGTCGGCACCTGGTTCGCGCGGCGCTTCCCCCAGGGGCCCACCCCGCCCCAGGAGCAGGGGTGGCCGCTGATCAGGTCGGGGGTCGACACGCTGATCGCCGCGCCCACCGGCTCGGGCAAGACCCTGGCCGGGTTCCTCGTCGCCATCGACGCGCTGTACCGGGCGCACGACGCGGGCGAGCCCGTCGCCGACCGGGCACGCGTCGTGTACGTCTCGCCGCTGAAAGCGCTCGCCGTGGACATCGCCGAGAACCTGGAGCGGCCCCTGGCCGAGATCGCCGCGGTGGCGGCGGAGCTCGGCGTCCGCCCGGCCCCGATCCGGGTGGCCGTGCGCACGGGCGACACCACGAGCGCCGAGCGGGCGTCGATGCTCCGGCGGCCGCCGAGCTTCGTCGTCACCACCCCGGAGTCGCTCTACCTGCTCGTCACCAGCGGCCGGGGCCGGGAGGCGCTGCGCACCGTTGAGACCGTGATCGTGGACGAGATCCACGCCGTCGCGAGGGACAAGCGGGGATCGCACCTGGCGCTCACCCTCGAGCGGCTGGAGGCGCTGTGCGACCGCCGGCCCGTGCGGGTCGGGCTGTCGGCCACCCAGCGGCCGATCGAGACGGTCGGCCGGCTCCTCGTCGGCGCCCGCCCCCTGCCGGCGGTGGTGGACGTCGGCCACCAGCGCCGCCTCGACCTCGGCCTCGAGCTGCCGGACGGCGAGCTGGAGGCGGTGGCGTCGGCCGAGCAGATGGCGGACATGGTCGACCGCATCGCCGCGCTGGTCGGCGGCCACCGGACGACGCTGGTGTTCGTCAACACCCGCCGGCTGGCCGAGCGGCTGGCCCACCAGCTGGGCGAGCGGCTCGGGGACGACGTGGTCGCCGCGCACCACGGCAGCCTGTCGAAGGAGCGCCGGCACCGGGTCGAGACCCGGCTGCGGGCCGGCGAGCTGAAGGCGCTGGTGGCCACGGCCTCCCTCGAGCTCGGCATCGACATCGGGCCGGTCGAGCTCGTGTGCCAGGTCGGCTCGCCCCGCAGCATCGCCACGTTCCTCCAGCGGGTCGGGCGTTCCAACCACAGCCGGTCGGGCACCCCGAGGGGCCGCCTGTTCCCGACGACGAGGGACGAGCTGGTCGAGTGCACGGCGCTGCTGCTCGCCGTGCGGTCGGGCGAGCTCGACGCCATCGTGCCGTCGCTCGTGCCGCTCGACATCGCCGCCCAGCAGATCGTCGCCGAGGTGGCGGCCAAGGAGTGGACCACCGACGGGCTGTTCGACCTCGTCCGCCGGGCGGCCCCGTACACCGGGCTGACGAGGGAACGCTTCGACGAGCTGGTCGCCCTCGTGGCCGACGGGATCGAGACCGGCCGGGGCCGGCGGGGCGCCTACCTGCACCACGACGCCGTCAACGGCGAGCTCCGCAGCCGCAAGGGCGCCCGGCTGGCGGCGGTGATGTCCGGCGGCGCCATCCCCGAGACCGGCGACTACCGGGTGGTGGCCGAGCCCGACGACACGTTCATCGGCACCGTCAACGAGGACTGGGCCGTCGAGTCCACGGCGGGCGACATCTTCCTGCTCGGCACCCACTCCTGGCAGATCCGCCGGGTGGAGGCCGGGGTCGTCCGGGTGCGGGACGCGGGCGACACGCCGCCGACGATCCCGTTCTGGCTCGGCGAGGCCCCGGCCAGGACGGCCGAGCTGTCTGCCCAGGTGTCGGCGCTGCGCCGCCGGGTCGACACGCACCTGGCCGCCGGCGACCCGGACGGGGCGAGGGCGTGGCTCGCCGAGGCGGCCGGCATCGACGGGGCGGCGGCCACGATGATCGTCGACTACCTGGCCGTCGGCCGGGCCGCCCTCGGCGCCATGCCCACCCAGGAGTGCCTGGTCCTCGAGCGGTTCTTCGACGACACCGGCGGCATGCAGCTGGTCGTCCACTCGCCGTTCGGGGGCAGGGTCAACCGCGCCCTCGGGCTGGCGCTGCGCAAGAAGTTCTGCCGCACGTTCAACTTCGAGCTCCAGGCGGCGGCCACGGACGACGCCGTCGTCCTCTCGCTCGGCCCGCACCACAGCTTCCCGCTCGACGAGGTGCCCCGGTACGTGTCGAGCCGGACGGTGCGCGACACGCTCGAGCACGCCATCCTCGACTCGCCGATGTTCCAGGCCCGGTGGCGGTGGAACCTCAACCGGGCGCTCCTCGTCCTCCGCTACCGCAACGGCCGCCGCAACCCGCCGCCCATCCAGCGCATGGAGTCCGACGACCTGCTGGCGGCCGTGTTCCCCCAGGCGGCCGCCTGCCAGGAGAACGTCACCGGGCCGATCGACATCCCCGACCACCTCCTCGTCCGCCAGACCATCGACGACACGCTCCACGAGGCCCTCGACGCCGACGGGCTGGAGGACCTGCTGCGCCGGATCGAGGCCGGCGAGGTGCGGGTCCACTGCGTCGACACCACCGAGCCGTCCGTCCTCGCCCACGAGATCGTCACCGCCCGCCCCTACGCCTTCCTCGACGACGAGGAGTTCCAGAACCGGCGCACGAACGCCGTCCGCCTCCGGCGGGGCCTCGCCGTCGACCTGGCGTCGATCGGCGCGCTCGACCCCGAGGCCGTCGAGCGGGTGCACGCCGAGATCGACCCCGTGCCCACGTCGGCGGACGACCTCCACGACCTCCTCTGCTCGGTCGTCGTCCTGCGGCCCCGCCTCGGCTGGCGCGAGCTGTGGTCCCAGCTGGCCGCCCGGGGCCGGGTGCAGGCCGTCGAGGGCCTGTGGTGCGCCACCGAGGCGGTGGAGGACGCCCACCGGGCGCTGGCCGGGGACGAGGCCGCCGTCGCCAAGGTCGTTCGCGGGCACCTGGAGCTGAGCGGGGTCACCACGGCCGAGCGGCTGGCCGAGGCGACCGCGCTGCCCGTCCGCCGGGTCGCGGCCGGGCTGGCCGCCCTCCAGCACGAGGGGTTCGCCCTCCAGGGCCGCTACACGGACGGCGCCGACGGGCCCCAGTGGGTGGCGCGCCGCCTGCTGGCCCGCATGCACGCCTACTCCCGGCGGTCGAGGCGGGAGGGCGTCGAGGCCGTCACCGCGCAGGACTTCATGCGCTTCCTGCTCCGGTGGCAGCACGTCGCCCCCGGCACCCAGCTGGCCGGCGACGCCGGGCTGGTCACCGCGCTCGAGCAGCTCCAGGGCTGGGAGGCGGCCGCGGCGGCGTGGGAGGCCGAGCTGTTCGCCCGCCGCGTGCGCCACTACGAGCCGGCCTGGCTGGACCGGCGGTGCCACGACGGGGACGTCGCCTGGCTGCGGCTCACCCCGAGGACGGGCGACGACGCCGCCGCCCCGCCCGCGGCGCCGAGCAAGGCGACGCCGATCTCGGTGGTCTTCCGCGGCGACCTGCCCTGGCTGCTCGCCGCCGCCCACGCCGGGGGCGAGCCGCGGTGGCCCAGCGTCGGCGCGACGGCCGAGGTCGTGGAGGTGTTGCGGGAGCGGGGCGCCTGCTTCGCCGGCGACCTCGCCGCCGCCACCCGCCGCCTGCCCGACGACGTCGAGCGGGGCCTGTGGGACGGCGTGGCCCGCGGCCTCGTGATGTCCGACGGGTTCGCCCCGATCCGGGCCAGGGTGGCCGGCAACCGGGCGCCGGCCCGCCCCCGCCGCATGTCCCGGCTGGGCCGGGTGGCGGCCGGCACGGGGGCGTCGCCGGGGCGCTGGTCGCTGGTGCCGCCGGCCGGCGCCGACCTGGACCGCGACGAGCTGGCCGAGGCGGTCGCCGAGCAGCTGCTGAACCGGTGGGGGGTCGTGTTCCGCGACCTCGCCGTCCGCGACTCGCTGCGCCTGCCGTGGCGCGAGCTGCAGTGGGCGCTGCGCCGGCTGGAGGACCGGGGCCTCGTCCGGGGCGGGCGCTTCGTCGGCGGGTTCTCCGGCGAGCAGTACGCGCTGCCGGCGGCCGCCGAGCAGCTGGCCCACGTGCGCAAGGTGCCGAGGACGGGGGAGCGGGTCGCCGTCAACGCCACCGACCCGCTCAACCTCGTCGGCCTCGTGGTCCCCGGCGACACCGTCCCCGCCGTGCGCACCAACCAGGTCGTCTACGTGGACGGCGTGGCCGAGGAGGTCGCCGCCGACCGCCGCTGACCGCCGGGGCGCCGGGGGCGCGCTGACCCGCCGCACCTCGGGCGCGTATGATGCGACCGGCACTCGAAGAACACCGGCGGTCACGCTCGGCGCGGGGTGCGTGAGGCGAGGATGCTGCAGGGGGAGCGCCGGCTCGGCGCTCTGCACTCGTCGCCCGGCTCCCGCCCGACGCCCTCGGCCGGCCGGGTGGGGAGGGGGAGCGGGGATGCGGGGATGGCTCGGCAAGGTCGTGGCGGTGCTCGGCGTGCTGGCGCTGCTGGCGGTGGCGGGCTGCGGTGACGACGGGGGTGGCGGCGACGACGCGAACGGCGACGGCACCACCAGCCTCGTGATCGCGGCGACGGGAGCGGACTCGATCCCGTTCATGGCCATCCTCCAGGTCGCCATCGACAAGGGCTGGTACGAGGAGGAGGGCCTCGACGTGTCCCTCTTCTCGGGTGGTGGCGGCGGCGACACCCTCCGCATCGCCACGAGCGGCGAGGCCGACATGGCCATCGCCGGCAACACCGCGGTCGTGCTGGCCGCCCAGCAGCCGGACTCGAACCTGACCGTGGTCGCGCCGTGGTTCCAGGTGAACGACATCTCGTTCATCACGCCCGACGCCGACGCCACCCTGGACGGCGCCGTGCTGGCGTTCTCCCGGGCCGGGTCGACGAGCGAGCTGACCATCCAGGCCATCGCCAACGAGCACCCCGACCTCGGGATCACCGGCCAGCAGGTCGGCCAGCCGGCCGACTCGTGGGTGGCCGCCGAGTCGGGCCAGGTCACCGCGGCGTGGGCGCTGCACCCGTTCATCACCGAGAAGGTGGAGGCGGGCGGGACCGTGCTGGTCGACGCCAGGGACGAGATCGGCGACTTCCCGATGAACCTGGTCGCCGTCAACAGCGACTACGCCGAGGACCACGCCGACGAGCTGCGCACGTTCTTCGAGGTGACCGACCGGGCCTTCGACTACGTCGTCGACGACACCGAGGACGCCGCCGCCGACATCGCCGAGGTGATGGGGCTCGACGCCGGCCTCGTCCAGCGCGGGCTCGAGGAGACCCCCGAGCTCGACCAGGCGTACTCGCTGACGGTCGTGCCCGACGCGCTGGCCAACCTGTCGGACCTGATGGTGTCGACCGGGCAGATCGACGAGCCGATCGACTGGAGCGAGCTGCTCGACCAGCAGTACCTGCCCGACGACGCCCGGGCCGACCTCTGACCCGGCCGGCCGGCGCGCGAGAGGGCGCGGCTGCAGTGCCGGCGACCGAGGCCCGCAGGCCCGGCGCAGCCGCCGTCGCGGTCGCCGGCCGCGCACGGCACGGACCGGCTGCAGTGACCCAGGTCAACCGGGCCGGCGGCGAGCGGGACGGCGCGGCTGCGGTGGCGGCGACCGAGGTCCGCGGGGCCGGCAGCCCAGCCGCCGTCGTCGGCGGCGCGAGGCACGACGGCGCGGCTGCGGTGGCGGCGAACCCGGCGCGCGGGACCGGTAGCCCAGCGGCAACCGGCGGGGAACGGAAGGCGCGGCTGCGGTGAAGGCGATCGAGATCGACGACGTGGGCGTGCGCTTCACCGGCGCCGGCGGAGCGACGGTCCAGGCGCTCGACGGCGTGTCCGGGACGGTGCCGGTCGGCGGCTTCGTCTCGATCGTCGGCCCGAGCGGGTGCGGCAAGTCCACCCTGCTCGACGTCGTCGCCGGCCTGCGCCGCCCGACCACCGGCCGGGCCCTGGTCGGCGACCGGGTGGTGACCGCGCCCAGTCGCGACGTCGGCGTCGTGTTCCAGGAGGACTCGACCCTGCCCTGGAAGACGGTCGCCGGCAACGTGGCCTTCGCGCTGAAGGCGGCGGGCTGGCCGAAGGCGCAGCGGGCGGCGCGGATCGCCGAGATGGTCCGCCTCGTCGGCCTCCAGGGCTTCGAGGACGCCTACCCGGCGACCCTGTCGGGCGGCATGCGCCAGCGGGTCGCCATCGCCAGGACCCTGGCCCTCGCCCCGTCGGTGCTGCTCATGGACGAGCCGTTCGGGGCCCTCGACCCCCAGACCCGGCTCATGGTCGGCACCGAGGTGCGCCGGCTGTGGCAGGCGACCGGCACCACCGTGCTGTTCGTCACCCACGACATCAACGAGGCGCTGCTCCTCTCCGAGCAGGTGTGGGTGATGGCCTTCCGACCCGGCCGGGTGATCGACGTGATCGACGTCGACCTCGACGACCGGCGCGACGCCGCCATCGCCTCCACCCCCGCCTTCGCCGCCCTCGCCGCCCGGGTGTGGGAGCGCCTGCGGGCCGAGTCCGTCCGCGGCTTCCTCGCCTCGACGGCCGGCCCGGCATGACCGCCGGGGCCGGGGCCGGGGGCGGCGCCGGGGCCGGGGCCGGCGCCGGCACGGGCGCGGCGGCCGGCGGAGGGGCCGGCGCCGCGGTCGACCCCGCCGACGGCCCGGCCCGCCCCCAGGCCACCGACGCGACCGAAAGCGAGGCCCGTCCCGGCCCGCCGCCGGCCGCGGACGCCGTCGCCCTCACGCCGACCACCCGCCGGGGGCGGCGGCCGGGGTGGGCGGTCGAGGCCGGCGGCCTCCTCGCCTGCCTCGTCCTCGCCACCCTGGCGTGGGACGCGTACGCCCGGTCCACCGGCAACGTGCCCGACGCCGGCGCCGTCTTCGAGCGGGCCCGCCTCGTGGTGCAGGAGGGCGACCTCGGCGCCGACCTCCTGCCCACCGCCCGAGCCGTCGTCGTCGCCCTGCTCGGCGGGGCCGTCGTGGGGTGCGCGGTCGGCGCCGCGCTCTGGCGCTGGCCCCGGCTGGGCCTCGCCGCCGAGCCGTTCCTCGTGGCCGGGATGTCGGTGCCGCTCGTGCTGTTCTATCCGGCCCTGTTCGTCGTCCTCGGCATCAACGAGCGGCCGATCATGATCCTGGCCGGCGTGATGGCGTCGATCCCGTGCGCGCTCAGCACCTGGGTCGGCCTCGGCTCGGTGCCCGCCGTGCAGCTGAAGCTGGCCGACACCCTGGGGCTGTCCCGGGCCGCCCGCCTGGTCCGCGTGGCCGCCCCGTCGGCCGCGCCCCACATCGTCGCCGGGCTGCGCCTCGCCGCGGTGTACGTCGTCGTCGGCGTCATCGCCATGGAGTTCGTCGCCGCGCCGTCGGGCCTCGGCTTCCGCATCCGCTACCTGTACGAGATCTTCGACGACACCGGCATGTACGCCTACATCGCCATCGTGTTCGTGCTGGCCGTCGCCATGGCCGGCGTGCTGGCGGCGCTCGAGCTGCTCGTCGCCGCCCATCGGGCCCGGCCGAGGGGGGTGGCCGAGCCGCCGCCCGACGCGCCCCGCCCCGGCGCCCGCGGCCTGGCCGCCATCGCCGCCGTGCTGGTCGCCGCGTGGTGGGTGGTCGGCGCCGTCAACCTCGTCGTCCCCACCCCGCCGGCCACCGCGGCCGCCCTCGTCCGGCTGTTCGGCGACGCCGAGTTCCGCACCAACCTGACCGCCACGGCCGGCAAGGTCGTCGTCGCCGCGCTGCTGGGCACCGCCCTCGGCGCCGCCGCCGGGTTCGCCCTCGGCCGGGTGACCCTCCTCCGCCGGCTGCTCCAGGCCTACCTCGACGCGCTCAACGCCGTGCCGAAGCTCGTCCTCTACCCCGCCCTCGTCGGCATCCTCGGCTTCGGCCCGGACGCCCAGGTGGCGATGGGCGCCCTGTTCGCCTTCTTCCCGGTGATGATCAACGTGTCGGTCGGCGCCCAGGCCGTGCCGCCCGTGCTCGACGACCTGGCCAGGACCCTGGAGCTCGGGCGGGCCCGGCGCCTCGCCACCGTCGTCGTCCCCGCCATCCGCCGCCCGCTGGTGGTCGGCTGCCGGCTGGGGACCAGCCTGGCCGTGATCGGGGTGGTGGTGTCGGAGATCGTCGCCACCCGCTCGGGCCTCGGCCGCGTCGTCATGCGCACCTACGGCCAGGGCCAGTACGAGGAGATGATGGCCGTGATCCTGGTGATGGTCGCCCTCGCCTCGCTCCTCGCCCTCGGCCTGCGGGCCCTCGAGCGCCGGATCCACTAGGCCGGCGTCCCCGAATCGGGGCCGCCCATCGGGGGCAGGCTCGGCCGGGTGAGGGAACGGGCCCGTCGCCGGTGGAGGGCGCGGGCCGTCCTGTTCGGCCTGGCCGGGGCGGCGCTCGGCCTGTGGGTCGGGGCCCGCCAGCCGGTCGAGATCGGTCCGTTCGACGCGACGCTCTGGCTGCGGCCGTCGATCGAGGGCGACACCCTCGTCCGGCTCGGCCCCCTCGGGACCATCCGGGTCGACACCCACGACGCGCCGGTCGCCGTCGAGGCGAGGATCGACGAGCTCCGGGTGGCCGAGGCCGAGCGCATCGCCTCGAACCCGTCGGTGCTCGGCACCATCGAGGAGGAGCTGGCCGGCGACGCCCGCGACGCCGTCCGGTCGCTGGCGCTGCGCTCGGCCCTGGCCGCCCTGGTCGGCGGCATCGTGGGCGGCGCCGTCGCCGCCTTCCACTGGCGGGCCGTGGCCACCGGCCTGGTCGTGGCCGGGCTGGCCGCCGGCGGGGTCGGCGGCGCCACCGCGGCGACGTGGCGACCGGAGGCGCTGGCCGAGCCCGAGTACACCGGCCTGCTCGGCGTGGCCCCGAGGGCGGTCGGCGACGCCCAGGTGCTGATCGACCGGTTCGGCGAGTACCGGGCCCAGCTGGCCGAGCTGGTCGACAACCTCGCCACCGTCTACCAGGCCGCCCAGGGGCTGCCGACGTTCCGGCCGGGCGACGAGGCCATCCGCGTCCTCCACGTCAGCGACATCCACCTCAACCCGCAGGCCTTCGACCTGGCCGAGCGCCTGATCGACTCCTTCGCCGTCGACGTGGTCGTCGACACCGGCGACCTCACCGACTGGGGCACGCCGCCGGAGAACCGGTTCATCGACCGCATCGGCGCCCTCGACATCCCCTACGTCTACGTGCGGGGCAACCACGACTCGGCCGTGACCCAGGCGGCGGTGGCGTCCCAGCCCAACGCCGTCGTCCTCGACGGCGGGAGCGAGGTCGTCGCCGGCGTGCGGTTCTGGGGGATCGGCGACCCCCGGTACACGCCCGACAAGTCGGCGCCGGACGGCCCCGAGGCCGAGGCGGCGGCCGCCGCCGCCTTCGCCGACGAGGTCGAGGCCGCCGTCGCCGCCGAGCCCGAGCCGCCCGACGTCGTCCTCGTGCACGACGCCAGGGTGGCCACCGGGCTCGGCTCGCTCGTGCCCCTCGTCCTCAGCGGGCACACCCACGCGGCCCGCCAGTCGAGCATCGGCGAGGCCGTCCTCCTCGTGCAGGGGTCGACGGGCGGCGCCGGCCTGCGCGGCCTCCAGGGCGACGAGCCCGAGCCGCTGACGGCTTCGGTGCTCTACCTCGACCCCGACACCCTCGACGTCCTCGCCTACGACGCGGTGACGGTCGCCGGCCTCGGCGGGAGCGGCGCCCGCATCGAGCGCCACGTCCTCGCCGAACCGGCGACCGCCACCGACGGGCCGTCGTCCCGCCCCTGACGACCCTCCCGTCCCGGGCCGGGTCAGGCGGCGACGAGCTCGCGCTCCGGCTCGCGGTCGGTCCCCGGCGCGTCCTGCGGCCCGCCCTCGAGGTCGAGGTGGGGGAGGATCCGGTCGAGCCAGCGGGGGAGCCACCAGTTGGCCCGGCCCACGAGGCTCATCGTCGCCGGGACGAGGACCATGCGGACGAGCGTGGCGTCGAGGAGCACGGCGACGGAGAGGCCGACCCCGAACAGCTTGCCGTTGGGGTCGTCGCTCAGGACGAAGGCGCCGAACACGCTGATCATGATCAGCGCCGCCGACGAGATGACCCGGGCGGTGGACGAGAGGCCTCGCACCACGGACCCGTGGTTGTCGCCCGACGCCACGTACTCCTCACGGATGCGGGTGAGGAGGAACACCTCGTAGTCCATCGACAGCCCGAAGAGGATGGCGAACATCATGAGCGGCAGGAAC
This sequence comes from Acidimicrobiales bacterium, assembly GCA_036399815.1. Lineage (NCBI taxonomy): Bacteria > Bacillati > Actinomycetota > Acidimicrobiia > Acidimicrobiales > Acidimicrobiales bacterium. The sequence goes on along the minus strand of DASWMK010000177.1, from coordinate 45,780 downwards.
GGGTTGATCGGCATGGTGCTCTCGAGCCCGATCAGCTCGTTGCCCCACCCCCACTGGAACACGGCGACGAGCACGCCGTAGGCCGCGGCGATCGACAGCAGGTTCATCACGGCGGCCTTCAGGGGCACGAGCACCGAGCGGAACACGATCATCAGCAGGACGAACGACATCGCCACGATGGCGGCGATGAACACGGGGAGCCGGCTCGTGATGCGGTCGGTGAGGTCGGTGACCATGGCCTGGCCGGTCAGCGAGACGGTCGCCCCGGTGCCGTCGACCGCGGCGGGCAGCACGTCGGACCGGAGGTGGTGGACGAGGTCGTCGGTGCGCTCGTCCTGCGGCGCCGTGGTCGGGTTGGCCGTGAGGACGGCGGTGTCGCCGGCCGGGTTGAGCACCGGCGCCGTCACCGCGGCGACCCCGGGGTCGGCCCGGAGGGCGTCGTGGACCCGGTCGACGGCGGCCAGGTCGGCCGGCCCGGTGACCTCGACCACGACCTGGATGGGCCCGTTGAACCCGGCGCCGAAGCCCTCGGCCAGCTGGTCGTAGGCCGTGCGCTGGGTGGTGTGCCGGGCGGCGTTGCCGTCGTCGGGCGTGCCGATCCGCATGCCGAGGGCCGGGACGGCGATGGCGCACAGGGCGGCGAGGCTCAGGATCGCGTAGCGGACGGGGTGGCTCCCGACGTGGTGGGCCCAGCGGCCGGAGAACGTCTCGCCCGCCGGCTTGGCGACCCGGCGCCGGCGGTGGATCGACAGCCGGTCGATCCTCGTGCCGGCCAGGCCGAGCAGGCCGGGGAGCAGGGTGACGGCGGCCGCCATGGCCACGGAGACGACCAGCGCCACCGACACGCCCATGGAGCTGATGGCCGGGAGGCCGGCGAGGAACAGGCCGAGGATGGCGACGACCACGGTGGTGCCGGCGAACAGCACGGCCTGCCCGGCGGTGGCGTTGGCCGTGCCCGCCGCGTCGGCCACGCTCATGCCGTCGTGCAGGTGCTGGCGGTGCCGGGTGACGATGAACAGCGCGTAGTCGATGCCGACGCCGAGGCCGATCATCATGCACAGGATCAGGGAGAACTCGGGGACGTCCATGACGGCGGACAGCACCCCGACGCCGGCGGCGCCGACGAAGATGCCGAGCAGGGCGGTGACGATCGGGAGCCCCATGGCGACGACCGAGCCGAAGGCCACGAGGAGGACGACGACGGCCACGCCGACGCCGATCAGCTCGCTGCTGGGGTCGTCCTGGGCGAGCTGGGCGAGGGCGCCGGTCAGCTCGACCTGCACGCCGCCGGCGCCGGCCCGCTCGGCCACCGCCGTGGCGTCGTCGAGCTGGGCGGCGGTCAGCTTGTCCACCGCGTAGGCGACGTCCACGTACGCCGTGCGGCCGTCGGCGCTCACGGCGGCGGCCTCCGGCGCGAACGGGTCGGTGACGCCGGCGACGGCCCGGCCGCCGGCCAGCTGCCGGCGGGCCAGGGCGACGGTGGCGGCGGGGCCGGGGTCGTCGAGGCGACCCTCGTCGGCGTGGAGGACGAGGCGGGCGGACTGGCCGCCCCGGCTCGGGAACCGGTCGTTCAGGACGTCGGCCGCGTGCTGCGACTCGACGCCGGGCACGCGGAAGCTGTCGTCGAACTCGCCGCCGGCGGCGCCCTGCAGCGCCACGATGGCGACGGCGGCCACCAGCCAGAGGCCCAGGACCCGCAAGGGGTGCCGGGCGCTGCTGCGGCCGAGGCGGTAGAGAAGTGCGCTCACGGGATCCTCCTGCGTCTCGCCCCGCGCTCTGCGGGACGGGAGCACCATCCCTGGCCGCGCTGACACGGGGCCGCGCCGGCGCTGAGGCCGGCCGGCTCAGGAGGCGGCCGGCACCTCGTCGGCCAGCCGGCCGCGGTCGAAGGCGGCGTCGAACGCCGTGCGTCCGAGCGCCGCCACCGCCGCCGCCCTGGCCCGGTCGAGATCCGCCCGCTGGAACGGGGGCACCTCGGCGCCGGCGTCGGCGCGGAGGCGGGCCGCCCGCCCGAGCAGGGTCGCCGCCCGGGCCGGCTCGTCGCCCTCGGCGGCGACGGCGGCGAGCACGGTGCAGCACGCGGCCGCCGCGGCGCGGCCCTCGTTGCGGGGGTCGATGCGGTTGCGGAACCGGCGGGGGTCCCCGGCGCGGTGGACCTCGAGCGCCTCCTCGGCCGCGGCGCGGGCCGCCTCGTCGCGGCCGTGGCGCCGGTGCAGGACGGCCATCCCGGTGAGGGCGAGGAACACGACCGGCGCGTTCCCGATCCGCCGGGCGCCGTCGAGCGCCCGCCCGTAGGCCTCCCCGGCCCCGGCGACGTCGCCCACGTGCAGGCGCACCCATCCGAGGCGGGCGAGCAGCGAGCCGGTGAACCCCCGGAGGCCGCACGACTCGTTGGTGGCGATCGCCTCCTCCAACGCCCTGGCGGCGGCCGCGTGGTCGCCGGCCCGCTCGTCGAAGTCGGCCACCACGTCGAGGGTCATCGACCGCATCACCGGTCGGTCGAGCCGGGAGAACCCGTCGGCCGCGGCCCGGTAGTGGCGCTCGGCCTCGGCGAGGTCGCCGTCGAGGATGGCCAGCTTCGCCCGCGAGTACGAGCGGGCCGCGATCGCGAACGGCTCCTCCGGCGAGCGCCCGTAGAAGTCGAGCACGACCAGCCGACGGCGGCGGGCCTCGGCGAGGTCGCCCCGCACGGCGGCCTGCTCGGCGTAGAAGGAGTGGGCCAGCGCCATCGACTCGACGTCCCCGTGGCGGCCGAAGACCTCGAGCGCCGCCTCCAGGTCCGCGTCGGTGTGCTCCGGTGCGCCGGCCAGGAAGTCGAGCAGCCCGCGGCCGGTGAGCGCGAGCGCCACCGTCCGCTCGTCGGCCGGGCCGCCGCAGGCGAAGGCGTCGTCGAGCCAGCGCTTGCCGTCGATCACCCGGCCGGCCAGCCAGTGGGGCCAGCTGGCGCCGCCGGCGATGGTCAGCGCCGTCTCGGCGTCGTCCCCGGCGACGGCCCAGTCGAGCGCCGCCCTGAGGTTGTCGTGCTCCTCGTCCATCGCCGTCAGCCAGGCCCGCTGCCGGTCGCCCGTGAAGGCGGCGGCGCTCTCCGCGCACAGGCGGGCGAAGTGCCGGGCCATGGCGTCGCGGACGCGGGCGGCGTCGCCCCGTTCGGTGAGCCGCTCCCTGCCGTACTCGGCGAGGGTCTGGAGCTGGGTGAACCGCAGCCCGTCGCCGGCCGGCACGGCGAGGACCAGCGACTTGTCGACAAGGGCGTGGACGTGGTCGGCGACGTCGGCCTCGGCGATGTCCCCGTCGGCGCAGACCGCCTCGGCCGTGGCCAGGTCGCAGCCGCCGGGGAACACCGACAGCCGCTCGAACACCCGCCGCTCGTCGTCGAAGAGCAGGTCGTAGCTCCAGTCGACCACGGCCCGGAGGGTCTGCTGGCGGGGGAGGGCGGTGCGGGACCCGCCCGTCAGCAGCCGGAACCGGTCGTCCAGGCGGGCGGCGATCCGGGCGATCGGGAACGCCCTGGCCCGGGCGGCGGCCAGCTCGATGGCGAGCGGCAGGCCGTCGAGGCGGGCGCAGACGCCGGCGATGACGGCGGCCTGCTCCGGCGTCGGCTCGAGCGGCGCCCCCGCCGCCCTGGCTCGGGTGACGAAGAGGCGCACGGCGTCGTCGGCGGCGAGCGGCGGCACCGGCCAGATCGTCTCGCCGCCGACGCGCAGCCCCTCGCGGCTGGTGGCGAGGACGCGCAGGCTCGGGCAGCGCCGCAACAGCTCCTCGGCCACCTCGGCCGCCGTGTCGATCACGTGCTCGCAGTTGTCCAGCACGACGAGCAGCTCCCGGTCGCCGATCAGCTCGGCCAGGCGCCGGGGGTCGGGCAGCTCGAGCGCGGCGGCGACGGCGGCCCGGACGCCACCGGGGTCGCCCACCGGCGCCAGCTCGACCACGCAGCCCTCGACGCCCAGGTCGCCGGCCGCGGCCCTGGCCACCTCCAGCGCCAGCCGGGTCTTGCCCACCCCTCCCGGCCCGACGAGGGTGACGAAGCGGTGGTCGGCGACCAGCGCGACGAGGGCCCGCCGCTCGGCGTCGCGGCCGATCAGCGGCGTGAGCGCCTCGGGGATGGGCGGGCGGCGACCGGGCCGCGCCGCCGGAGCGGCGCTCGGGCCGGGGCCGGCCGGCGGGGCGTCGAGCGACCGGTCCTGGGCGAGGATCGCCGCCTCGAGCGCCCGCAGCTCGTGGCCCGGCTCCAGGCCCAGGTCGTCGGCGAGGATCCGGCGGCCCTCCTGGAACGCCGCCAGGGCGTCCGCCTGCCGGCCGCCGCGGTACAGGGCCAGCATCAGCAGCCAGCGGAGGCGCTCGCGGAGCGGATGGGCGGCGACGAGCGCCTCCAGCTGGACGACGGCGCCGTGGTGCCGGCCGCACCGGAGCTCGAGGTCGAGCCGCTCCTCGACGGCGGCGAGGCGCAGCTCGGACAACCTCGTGACGGCCGCGGCCGCGAAGTCCTCGTAGGCGAAGTCGGCCAGGGGCTCGCCCCGCCACAGGGAGTCCGCCTCGGCCAGGAGGGCGACGGCCCGGCCCGGGTCGCCGTCGGCGGCCGCCGCCCGGCCGGCGGCGACGAGCGCCTCGTACCGGTGCACGTCGACGGCGTCGGCCGGCAGCTCCAGCGCGTAGCCCCCGCTCCGCATGGCGACGGCGTCGGCCGAGCCCAGGGTGCGCCGCAGCCGGGAGGCCAGCCCCTGGAGCCCGTTGCGCACCGCGCCCGGCGGGTGCTCGCCCCAGAGGGCCTCGACGAGCTGGTCGGTCGGGACCACCCGGCCGGCGTGCAGGGCGAGCACGGCGAGGAGGGCGCGCAGCTTGGCCCCCGTCACGACGACGTCCCGACCGTCGTCGTCGCGCACCTCGAGCTCACCCAGCAACCCGACGCGCACCGGGCGACCGTAGCCCCGGCCGGGCCCGACCTCTCAGTCCGGCGTCAGCCGGGCGTCAGCCGCAGGGCGCACCCTCGGGCCATGACGCCAACGATCCCCGCCGCGCCGGCGCCTCGTCCTCCCGCGACGAGCGCCGTCGAGCACGCCGTGCTCGCCCTCGCCGCGGTCGAGCGGGGCGACGGAGCGGCGGCGCGCCACCACGCCGGCCGGGCCCGGCGGGAGGCCCGCCCCGCCACCCGCCGCGACCGCCAGCGCGGTGCCGGCCTCGCCCTCGAGCACGCCGCCGAGTTCCCCGGCGACGCCGACCTCCTCGCTCACGTCGCCGGGTGACGGGCCTCCCCTGCGCCGGTCCCCGGCGGGACCGGGCGCGAGCGCCACACGACGCCGAGGGCGAGGTCGCCGGTGGCGCTCGGCTCCACCCGGTCGACGGCGAAGCCCTCGCGCTCGTAGAAGGCGCCGGCCCGCTCGTTGGCCGCGAAGTGCTCGACGTACAGCCGGTCGGCGTCGGCCGGCAGCTGCCCGGTGAGCGCGTCGAGCAGCCGCGGGCCGAGCCGGCGGTCGCGATGCCCGGGGTGGACGTAGAGCTTGTAGACGACGTGGTCGTCACCCCGGCGCCCGCGCTGGCCGACGCCGACCACCTCCCCGCCGGCCTCGGCCACCACGACGAGCCCGGCGGCGACCGCCGCCCCGATCTGCTCCTCGTTCCACCACCGGGCGACCTGCTCGTCCGCGGCGGCGGCCCCGATCAGCGGCGCGTAGTGGGCCCGGACGTGCGCCTCCCCGAAGCCACAGATGGCCCGGACGTCGTCCGGCGCGGCGTCCCGCACCACCGTCTCGTCGCCCGACGCCATCGCCGCCTCCCTCGTCGCCCACACCGGACCGGCCGAGTCTCCACCGTCCTGCTGGGATGATGGGCCGGTGACGCCGTCGACGTGGCCGCGGGCGGTGCGCCGGGCCGTCGCCGTCGAGCTCCGGCAGTGCCGAGCCGAGCTCGACCGGCTCCGCGGGCGGGCCGGCGTCCGGGTGCCCGTCGTCGTCGCCGTCGTCGCGTCCGTCCTCGCCGTGGCCTGGGGCAATGGCACCGTCGTCGCCGGGCGCCGCCTGGGCCACGACGACGCCGTCACCCTGGTCGCCGTGCCGGCGCTGGCGGCCGCCGGCCTCGCCGCCCTCCGGTGGGCGGGGTGGACCTGGCGCGACCTCGGGCTCGACTGGCCGTCGGCCGAGCCGCCTCGGGCGCAGCCGCTCGCCTGGCTGGTGGCGGCGACGGCCGTGGCCGTGGGCGGGGCGGTCGTCGGCCTGGTCGCCGGACCGGGCGACACCCGCCTCGCCGTGGTGCGGCTGGTCCTTGGCACGGCGGCCGGCGAGGAGGTCGTCCACCGCAGCGTGCTCCTCGCCCTGTGGGCGGCGACCCCGGTCGGCGGGCGCGCCGTCGTGGCCGCCAACGTGGTCACGTTCGGCGCCTGGCACGCCGCCGCCGCCACCCACGCCGACGGGCTCCGGTGGTGGGAGGTGGCCGTCCCGGCGGGCACGGCGGTGCTGCTGCTGTGGGCCCGGCTGCGCTTCCGCAGCGTGCTCGCGCCCGTCGCCTTCCACGCCGGCGGCAACCTGCCCGGCCTGGTGGCCTCCGGGTCGTGAAGCGCCGCCTCGTCCGCCTCGTGCAGAAGTACCTGGTGAACCCGCCCGTCCGCCTCGCGCTGCGGCTCGGCGTCCTCCCGCCCACCCACGCGCTGCTCGAGACGACCGGTCGCCGCTCGGGCCGGCCCCGCCAGAACCCCGTGGGCAACGGCCTGGCCGCCGACGGGTCGACGTTCTGGATCGTCGCCGAGCACGGCCGCGCCGCCGCCTACGTCCGCAACATCGAGGCCGACCCGCACGTCCGCGTCCGCGTCGGCCGCACCTGGCGGACCGGCGTCGCCCACCTCCTGCCCGACGACGACCCCCACCGCCGCCTCCGCTCGATCGGCCACCCGGTCAACGCCGCCATGGTCCGGGCCATGGGCACCGACCTGCTGTCGGTCAGGATCGACCTCGACCCGCCCGGCGACGCCGGCCCGCCCGGCTGAGCGCGAGGGCCGCGTCCGCGCCCCCTCCCCGGGTCAGCCAGGGCGCTCGGGCGCCGGCCGGCTCGCTCCCCACCCGGCGAGGCGGCGGAGCGCGTCCTGCGAGGGCGACCCGGGCTCGGCGGCGTAGACGACGAGCGTGAGCCCGACGTCGGCGACGAGGTCGAGCGCTTCGTAGCCCAGGTTCAGGTCGCCGACGAGGGGGTGGTGGAACCGCTGCTCGCCGGTGGCGTAGAGGCGGACGTCGTGGGTCGCCCAGCGGGCCCGGAAGTCGTCGCTCCGCACCGACAGCCGGCCGACGAGCTCGGTCAGCTCGCGGCCGTAGGGGTCGCGCCCGGCCTCGGCCCGGAGGCTGCCGACGGCGGCGTCGGCGATCCCGTCCCAGCCCCGGTAGAAGGCGCGCGAGCGCGGGTCGAGGAACACGAAGCGGGCCAGGTTCACGGGGCGCTCCGGGTCGGCGAACGCCTCCGAGTACAGCGCGTCGCCCAGACGGTTGGCCGACAGGACGTCGAGCCGGCCGTTGCGCACGAACGCCGCCGCGTCGGTGACGGCGTCGAGGACCCGCTGGACGCCCGGGCGCACCTGGGCCGGCGGTCGCCGCCGCCGGGTCGGGCGCTGCTTGGCCGCGTGCACCAGGTCGGCGAGGTGCGTGCGCTCGACGTCGTCGAGCTGGAGGGCCCGGCCGATGGCGTCGAGGACGTCGTCGGAGACGCCGCCCACGGCGCCCCGCTCGAGCTGGGTGTAGTACTCGACGCTGATCCCGGCGAGCATCGCCACCTCGTCCCGGCGGAGCCCCTTCACCCGGCGCCGGCCGCCGTAGGCCCGGAGCCCCGCCTGTGCCGGGGTGATCCGGGCGCGGCGGGTGGTGAGGAACTCCCTGACCCCGTTCCCGGCCACGTTCGCCACGGTAGGGAGGCCTACCCAGCGGAAGGAGGGGCTGCCGGCACCCCCACCAGCGTCGCCTCCCTCGCCGCCCGGCGCCGCGCCATCCTCGGGACGGCCACCACCGAAGGGAACCGACCATGCGCGGAGCGGTGCTCCACAGCCCCGGCGACATCCGGCTCGAGACGAGGGACGACCCGACCATCGAGGAGCCGACCGACGCCATCGTCCGGCTCTCGGCGACCTGCGTCTGCGGGTCCGACCTGTGGCCCTACCGCGGCGTCGAGGCCGTCGACGGCGCCGTGCCGATGGGCCACGAGTACGTCGGCATCGTCGAGGCGGTCGGCCCCGACGTCCACACGATCGAGCCCGGCCAGTTCGTCGTCGGCTCGTTCTTCGCGTCGGACAACACCTGCGCGATCTGCCGGGCCGGCTACCAGAGCTCCTGCGTCCACCGCCGGCCCATGGGCGCCATCGGCACGCAGGCGGAGCTGGCCCGCGTCCCGCTGGCCGACGGCACGCTCGTCGCCACTCCCGAGGTGCCGCCGGCCGAGCTGGTCCCGAGCTTCCTCGCCGCCTCCGACGTCCTCGGCACCGGCTGGTTCGCCGCCGTCGCCGCCGAGGCCGGCCCCGGTAGGACCGTCGCCGTCGTCGGCGACGGCGCCGTCGGGCTCCTCGGCGTCCTCGCCGCCCGCGAGCTCGGGGCCGAGCGCATCATCGCCATGAGCCGCCACGAGCCCCGCCAGCGGCTGGCCCGGGACTTCGGCGCCACCGACGTCGTCGAGGAGCGGGGCGACGACGGCGTCGCCCGGATCAGGGACCTCACCGACGGGCTCGGCGCCCACTCCGTGATCGAGGCGGTCGGCACCCAGGAGTCCATGCTCCAGGCCATCCGGGCCACCCGTCCGGGCGGGCACGTCGGCTTCGTCGGCGTCGCCCACGACGTGCACCTGCCCGGCGACGAGCTGTTCTTCTCCCACGTGCACCTGCACGGCGGCCCGGCTCCGGTGCGCCGGTTCCTCCCGGACCTGATCGACCGGGTCTCGACCGGCCGGATCGACCCGGGCAGGGTCTTCGACCTCACCCTGCCGCTGGCGGAGGTCGCCGAGGGCTACCGGGCCATGGACGAGCGCCGGGCCGTCAAGACGCTGCTGACGGTCTGACCGCCTTCTGCACGAGGGCCCGGATGGAGGCCTCGCTGGCGGCGGTCAGCTCCTTCAGCGCGAAGGACGTGGGCCACATGGGGCCGTCGTCGAGGTGGGCGGCGTCATTGAACCCCAACGTCGCGTACCTCGCCTTGAACTTGTCGGCGCTCTGGAAGAAGCAGACGACCTTGCCGTCCCTGGCGTAGGCCGGCATCCCGTACCAGAGCTTCGGCTCGAGGACCGGCGCGCTCTCCTTGACGATGGCGTGGAGCCGCTCGGCCATGGCCCGATCCGGCTCGGGCATCTCGGCGATCTTGGCGACGACGGCCGCCTCGGCGTCCGCCTTGCCGGCGCGGCGGGTCTCCTCCTTCAGCTCCTTCGCCCGCTCCTTCATGGCGGCCCGTTCCTCGGCCGTGAAGCCGGACGACGCCTTCTTTTTGGTGGTGCTCGTCGCGGCCTTCTTCCCGGTGGCCATCGTCATCGGTCCTGGAGCAGGCCGAGGACGTTGCCGTCCGGGTCGGTGACGGTGGCGACGAGGCGACCGCCGCCGACGTCGTGGGCCGGCTCCTCGATCCTGGCGCCGGCGGCGGTGACGGCGGCGAGCGTCGCCTCGATGTCCGTGACGTGCCAGAACGCCACCGGCGAGGTCATCTCGCGCGGCCCACCGCGGGGCACCAGCCCGATGTGCTGGCCGTCGACGTCGAAGCCCACGTAGTACGGGCCGTCCGCCTGGGGGGGCACGCCGAGCAGGGCGGTGTAGACGGCCTTGGCCGTCGTGAGGTCGGCGACGGGATGGAGGACGGTCCTGATGCCGAGGGTCGTGGAGGTGGTCATCGGTCGCTCCTGGGTGCCGGTGCGGCGGTCGGGGACACAAGTGATAGTACTACTCTCGAATCGAGAGTACTAGTCTCATGTTGTGGCGACGCAGGCGAGGACCCGCCTGGCCCGGGCCGCGGTGGTCGAGGCCGCCAGGGCGCTGTTCACCGAGCGCGGCTACGGCGCGACGACCGTCGAGGCCATCAGCGCCCGCTCGGACGTCCCGCCGGCGACCGTGTACCGGCTGTTCTCGTCCAAGCGCGGGATCCTCAAGGCCCTCCTCGACGTCTCGATCGCCGGCGACGACGAGGCCGTGCCACTGGCCGACCGCCCTCCCGTCCGGTCGCTCCTCGCCGACCCCGACCCGAGGAACAGGGTGGCGGGCTTCGTCGCCGTCGCCGCCCAGGTGAACTCGAGGACGGCGCCCATCTACCGCATCCTCGTGAGCGCGGCAGCCTCCGACCCCGATGCCGCGACGGTGCTCGACGACCTGACCCGCGAGCGCCAACAGGGCCAGGGCCGGCTGGCCCGTTCGTTGGCCCGCGCCGGCGCGCTGCGGCCCGGCCTGCGCGAGCGCGACGCCGGCGACATCGTCCACGCCCTGATGTCGCCCGAGGTGTACGGGCTCCTCGTCGTCGACCGGGGCTGGCCCCCGGAGCGCTACGAGCGGTGGCTCACCGACACCCTCGTCGACCAGCTCCTCGCCCCGCCCGGCGCATAGCCGGGACCGGACGGGCGTCGGCGCCGTCAGCCCGGGGTGGCGAAGACGACGAGGTTGTCGACGTAGTGGCCGGTGGACGCGTCGAACTCGCCGTCGCAGGTGATCAGGCGCAGCTCCGGGCCGGGGGTGAGGCCGTACACGTCGAAGGTCGGGAAGGCGTCCTTCGGGAAGCGCTCCAGCCGCTGGACCACGAACCGGGCCGTGCCCCCGCCGTCGAGGTCGACCTCGACGACGTCACCGGGCACGACCTCGCGCAGGCGGTAGAACGCGGCGGGGCCGGCCGTGGAGTCGACGTGGGCGACGATGACGGCGGGGCCCCGCTCACCCGGTTGCGGCCCCCGTTCCCACCAGCCGGCGTCCTGCCAGTCGGGCACCTCCAGCGTGCCGTCAGGGTTCTTCCCGAGGTCGACCACCGGGGCGTCGACCCCGATCCGGGGGATCCTGACCCGGGCGGGCGTGCCGCTCGCCATCCCGTCGGCCTCGGCCGTCGCCGGCGGGGCGGTGGTGGGCGTGGCGGCCGGCGACGTCACGCTGGTGGACGACGGCGCCGGGGCCGACGTGGACGACGAGGCGGGGGACCGGGTCGAGGCCCGGTCCCCGGTCTCGTCGTTCCCGGCGCACGCCGTGAGCACCACGGCGACCGCGAGGCCGGTGGCGCGGAACCGCATCGTGCGGGACGCCGGTGTGGAGTGCGTGGTGGTCAGGCGGCCCGGCGTCGCAGGGCGATGCCACCGGCGGCAGCGAGGACGGCGCCACCGGCGCCCAGGGCGATCACCGTGCCGTCGGACCCCGAGCCCGAGCCCGAGCCGTGCGTCGCGTGGTCGTGGGCGGCCATGGCGCCGCCGCCCGTCTGCACGCCGCCGGTCGGCATGGCGACGAGCTCGCCGCAGTCGGCCGGATCGGTGGCCTCGGCCGGGAGCGACGGGTCGAGGTCGCTCACGCGGTCGCCGTCGTAGGCGCCGCTGCCGTCGAAGTCCACGCCGTGCTGGACGACGTGGAGGGCGTCGATGTTGTCGGCCACCTCGGCGGGCACCTCGAACGTGCGGCTGTAGGCCAGGTTGCCGTTGGCGTCGGCGACCGGCATCCGGTCCACGGCCAGGGCGTCGGCGTCGGGGGCCATGCCCCCCTCGGTGGTCAGCGACACGAGGATGGGGCCGTACCGGACGGCGCCCTCGGTGGTCGTGACGATGCCGTCGCCGTCGGCGTCCTCGGCCGCGGTGGGGCAGCTGTTGTCGCCGCCGACCACGCCGTGGATGTGCTGGGCGTGCGGCGACTCGCCGGGCGTGAAGCCGCTGCCCTCGATCTTCACGGTCATCTCCGTGCCGTTCACGGTCACGGTCACCGTCGCCTGGGCGCCGGACCCGTTCTGCTCGGTGAGGTCGGCCTGGAGCTGCTGGCCGGCTTCCTGGGCGGACGCTGCGGGGGCGAGGGCGAGGCCGAGGCCGACGGCCGCAGCAGTGCCGAAGAGGACGCGCTTCATGAGGGTGCAACTCCGATTCGTCGTGGGACTGGTGCTCCGCCCTCGTGCCTGCGCCGCCCAGCGCCGCCCCCGCGCCGCGCCTGTCCTGCCCATCGGGCGCTGGGCCAACGCGATTTCTCCCATCCGACCCGATGTCCCGACGATCACCTCGACCCGCGGGTCGCCATTTCGCACCAAACGCTGCCCGGACGCCGCGCCAGCCCGTCGGCGCGCCCCGTCTCGCAGGCGACGAGGCAGGCACACCGCGGCCTGACCAGCCGGCCGTCGCCCCCCGCCCGAGCGGCTCGGGCGGCTGATCGGACACCGGCCGAGCGCGCGCCGACGGCCCTCGGGCGGTGATGCGGACGAGCTCGGCGACCCACGGCGACGCCAGCGTTGCCGACCACCGCCAGCCCGTCGCAGCGCGGCGCGGACACGGCGGTCGAGGGTGGCCCGGTGACGAGCTGATCGACGAACGGGCGGGGCCGTGCACCGTCGCGCCGCTCCGGCGGGCACCGGCGTGGCTCGCCCCAGACGCCGGGCGCGCGGGTGCTCGGGGCGCGGCCCGTCCCTCGCGTCGCCGTGGGCGGCGACGGATCGGCGGCGTTGTTGAATCCCTCGCGGTGCGGCAGCCGTAGGACAGGTCGTCGAGGGCGCGCTCCGTGCGGGTCCTTCTCGAGGAGGAGGCGAACCATGCGTTCCACCGCCCGGCGATGGCTCGTGGTGCCGACCTGCGTCCTGGCCGTGGTGGTGCTCGTCGCCACGCCGGCGGCGGCGGCGACGCCGTGGACGATCGTGCCCAGCCCGAGCTCGGGCAGGGACTTCAACCGCCTGAACGCGGTGACGGCGGTGTTCTCGAACGACGCCTGGGCCGTCGGCCTCGCCCGCCGGTCGGGCCGGTACCGGACGCTGATCCTGCACGACGACGGCACCGGTTGGCGGCAGGTGAGCAGCCCCTCGGTCGGCTCGTCGACCAACGAGCTCCTGGCCGTGCACGGCACGTCGGCCGGCAACGCGTGGGCCGTCGGCCGGGCCTTCACCGGCTCGGTGGACCACACCCTGGCCCTGCACTTCAACGGGGCCGGGTGGTCGACGACCCCCACCCCCAACGTCGGGCCGGGCGACAACGCGCTGCGGGGGGTGGCCTCGGTGACCCCCTATGACGTGTGGGCCGTCGGCGCCTCGACCGGGGACTACACCTTCGCCCCGCTGGCCATGCACTTCGACGGGTCGGCGTGGACGGTGGTGCCCACCCCCGAGCCGCCGGGCGGCGGGTTCCTCGACGCCGTCGTGGCCCTGGCCCCCGACGACGTGTGGGCCGTGGGCGGCACCGGCGACGACGGCGACGCCGCGCTGGTGGAGCACTGGGACGGCACCAGGTGGCGGGTCGTGCGCACCCCGCCGCTCGCCGGTGAGGACTCGCTGCACGCGGTGTCGGCCCTGGCGGCCGACGACATCTGGGCCGTCGGCCGGGTCGGCAGCTCCACTCTGACCGAGCACTGGGACGGCTCGGCGTGGTCGGTCGTCCCGAGCCCGGACCCGCTGGCGACGAGCAGCGGCACCAACTTCCTCACCGGCGTGGCCGCCGTGTCGCCCACCGAGGTGTGGGCCGTCGGCGGCGCCCGGGACTTCACCGCCGGCGGCGTGGTCCGCACGGCCACCCTCCGGTACGACGGCACCGGGTGGCGGGTGGTCCCCAGCCCGAACGCCGGCTCGGGCGACAACACCCTCCTCGGCGTGGCCACCCCCGGCCCCGGCCACCTCGTCGCCGTCGGCAGCTACCGCCCCACCCCGAGCGCCTACGACCGCACCCTCGTCCTCGCGGCAGACCGGATCTGAGCCGGCGAGCTCCCGGGGCGTCGCTCACCGGCGGCGCTCAGCAGCGCGGCGCGCCCACCGGGGCCGAGGGTGGCGCGGTGACCGGTCCCGCCCGTCAGGTGACGAGCTGCTCGACGAGCTCGTCGAGGAGCCGGGAGAACGCCCGGGCGACGGTCGTGTTGGACAGCATGGTCCACGTCGACCGCCGAGCGGGGTCGGTCTCGGAGCGGAACCGGACGCCGGCGTCCCAACCCTCCAGGCGCACGGTGTCACGCGACTCGTGGAGCCAGAGCCCGAGGCCGTAGCGCATGCCCTCCGACGGCACGTCGCTGCGAGGGCGGACCATCTCGGCGACCCAGCCCGGCGACACGATCCGGCCGGCGAGGAAGGACGACCAGAGGGCGTGGACGTCGGCCGCGGTCGAGTAGATGCCGCCGTCGCCGCTGCCCCGGACGGGGAGGTGGAACACGTTCGTCCTCGGCTGGTCGGGGGTGAGGTACCCGACCGCCGCGTCGCCGGGGAGCTCGTCGGAGCGGAGGAAGGCGGTGGCCGCCATGCCCGCCGGCCGGCAGACGCGCTCGTCCACGAGGTCGGCGAACGGTGTGCCCGTGGCCCGCTCGGCGAGGAGCGCGAGCAGCACGTAGCCGCTGTTGCTGTACGAGAACCGCTCACCGGGCGGGAACTTCGACGGGCGGCCGTCGAGCACGCGCACGTACTGCTCGGTGGTGGCCAGCTCGTGGACCGGGACGGTCAGCACGTAGCCGTCCACGTCGAGGTCCGACTCCTCGTCCACGTAGTCGCCGATGCCCGACCGGTGGGCGAGCAGGTGCTCGACGGTCACGCCGTCGTCGACCATCGGCAGGTCGTCACCCAGCAGGGAGCGGGCCGTCGTCGCAGGATCGAGCCGTCCGTCCTCGACGAGGCTGACGACGGTCAGGGCGGTCAGGCCCTTCGTGCCGCTGGCGATGCCGAACCGGGTGTCGACGGTGTTCGGGATCCGGTGCGCCCGGTCCGCCATCCCGTAGGCCCGCTCGAGCACCACCGTGCCGTCGACGTCGACCCGCACGACGCCCGAGAAGTCGGTCTCGGCAGCCGCGCGGTCGAGCGCCCCGGCAGGATCGTCCATGGCACGGACCGTAGATCGTCCGCGGCTCGGCCGGCGTCGTCACACCGCGCCGGTCCCGAGTCGACGCGCCCACTTCGAGCCCGCCGCGCCGCCACCACCGACGTCATCGCCACCCGCTGGCGTCACGTGGTCGGCGACCTGGGCGGCGGCTCCGACGCTTCGTGCCCACGTACGCTCGGGTGATGGGAAGCAAGTCGACACCGTCGAGCTCGCCGAAGAAGCCGAGCCGCAGCCTCAAAGAGAAGCGCGCCGCGAAGCACGCGAAGCAGGAGCAACAGAAGGACGCCCGGAAGGGCTGGAACACCAAGTAGGCCGCCTCCGAGCGACCGACTCGCCTTGCAGGCGGGCGACGGTGAGCCGGCCTGTAGGCGGGGTTCTGGCCTCACCGGCTCGGCGCACGCCGTGACCAGGGCCGAAACCGGCGTTGACCAGGGCCTACGGCTGGTAGCAATGCCAGCGGCCCTGACCCCGGACCTGCCCGGCGGGCGACGGATTGTGTCGCGCCTGTGTCGCGCCGGCCTCGCCGCCGCCCTCGGCCTCCACTAGCCCGCCGCGTCCCGCAGGACGGCGGCCAGGTCGAAGCTCGGGGCCTGGCGGCGCACCCCGAGGTCGGCCTCCCCGAACCGGCGGGCGGCCAGGTGGGGCTTGCGCTCGGCCAGCGCCTCGGCCGCCGCCCTGATCCGCTCGGCGTCGGGCAGGCCGTCCTCGCCCACCAGCTCGGCGGCCGGGACGTGGGCGGTGAGGTCGTCGCCGTCGGCCAGGACGCCGTCCACGGCCCGGGCGACCTCGGCGGTCAGCAGGCGGCGGGTCAGGGCCTCGGCCCTCGCCTCGGCGTCGCGGGCGGCGGTGCGCCGGTCGGCGGCCTCGGCCCGCAGCCGCTCGACGTAGCTGCGGGGGAAGGTGTCCGCGTCCTCGGGCGGGTCGGCGTCGGCCTCGGGGGCCCCGGGGGTCGGGTCGGTGGGCTGGTCGGTCAAGGGTGGCCTCCTGGGCGCTCGGTGACGACGGGGCGGGGCCGGCAGCGGCAGCCGGGGTGGTGCCAGAACGGTTCGGCGGGGGCGATGCCCTCGGCCGGCTCGGTGGCCGCCCACGCCCGGCACCGCTCGCACGCCCCGGGGGCGGTCTGCCGCGTCCAGTTGACGTGGCGCTCGGTCAGGGCCAGCAGGTAGGCGGCCTGGGCCGCGCTCATCGGCTCGGCCATGGCCACCCGCTGCCAGCGGGGCACGTCGCCCCGCTCGGCCTCCAGCGTGGCGAACGCCCGGTGCAGGCGCTCCAGGTCGTCGGGCGGCGGGGCCAGGCCGAGGACGACCTCGGGGCGGCCGAACGTGACGGTGAGGGTGGCGGCGGCCGACAGGTCGGCCAGCGCGTAGGCCCGAGCGTCGGCCCGGGCCACGGCGGCGGCGGCCAGGGCGACGAGGAGGGCCGGCGCCAGGCCGAGGCCGAGGAGGGCGACCACGGCGGCCGCCGTGGCCTCTGAGAGGGCCTGTACCGGTCCCCTCACGGCAGCAGGGCCTCCAGTGCCCTCACGTCCACGCCGGCTCCGTCCAGAGCCTCCTGGCGCCGCTGGGCGCGCATGAGGCTCACCGTCTCGGGCGAGTAGCCGAGGTCGGCCATGAGCTGCGCCCACGGCACGCCCACCTGAGACTTCTTCAGCGCGGCGTCGGCCTGGGCCGCCTCGGCCTCGGTCCTCGGGTCGCGCCACACGCACTCCATGCGCTCGGCGCCGGCCGGCAGGCGGCCGTCGCGCACGAGGAGGGCGAGCCGGGCGGCCTGCTCGACGGGCGGGGCGAACGTCCGCTGCCGGCGGCGGGCCTTGGCCACCAGGCCGGCCTCGGCGGCCCGCACCGACTCGGCCGACACCTGCTGGCCCTTGTACGCCCCGAGGGCCAGGTGGGGCGGGACGGCGGCCTGGGAGAGCAGGTGGGCGGTGGCCGCGTCGATGGCGGCCAGGAGGGCGGCCAGGTCGGCGGCCGGGAACTGGCCGAGCTTCGCCTGCTCGGACTCGACCACGTACAGCCGGCCGGGGCCGGCGTCCCCGAACGGGTCGATGGCGGCACCCGTCTCGGGATCGACCGGTACCTCCACGCCGGTGGCCCACCGCCTCGGGAGCGCGTAGGCCTCGGCCCCGACGGCCAGCGACGACACCAGGTGGCCGAGAAGGTCCTGGAGAGCCAGGACGCCCGGCGTCAGCTCACTCTCGCCCGACCCCATGAGCCGCTGCCGGTTGGCCAGCTCCACCACGGGGACGACGCCGAGCGGGTTCCGGACGACTTCGACGGTCTGCCAGTTCCGCACCGTCTCCAGGCTCATCCCGTCGGTGAACGGCCGCTCGGAGGCCAGCCGGTAGACGGCCTCGGGCAGGTAGAGGGTGGCCCGGGCCAGCTTCGCGTCGGGGTCGGCCCACCGCTTGAGGGCGGCTGTGACCCGCCGGGCGCCGCGCTGGGCCGGGTCGATGAAGGCGGCCACCTGGTGGGCCGACTCCGCGCTGACGACCGGCCGGCCGGCCTCGTCGCCCCACACGGTCAGGAACGACCGGCCGTGGAGTAGGGCCTCGGGCAGGGCGAGGGCCAGCGCGTCGGACCCGCCGGCCTCCTCCCAGGTGTTCCACACGTCCTCGCTGGCCTCGGTCGAGCCGGCCAGCCGGAACCCGACGACCTCCAGCCGCTCCGAGAGGGCATCGCAGGCCAAGCGAAGCCAGTTGGTCGTCAGGCCGGCCAGGCCGGAGAGCTTGGCCGTTCGCAGCCGCTCGGCGGCCAGCGCGAGAGGCGCAGTGCCCTCGTAGTAGCGGTCGAGCCGGGACAGGCGGGGGCCGGCGTCGTCCAGCCGGCGGGAGAGCAGGTCGGTCACCTCGGCCACGGTCGCCACCCGGCCAGCCTAGATCGGCAGGAGCGATGGACACCGGACGGTCCATCGCCACAGCCGATGGCGTCGCTACAGTGGTGCCGTCGCTCACCCACCGAGGGCCGCGGGGCGCACAGCACCTGGGCACCGCGGCCCCCGGGCGGGCGACGAAGCGCACCCCGCACGGGGTCGCCAGTGGTGTCCTCGTCTCCACCGGGCTGGCGGCCTCGTCGGGGAGCAGGCGCCAGGCGCGCCGCCCCGCCCGCCCGGGCCGGCCTCGGGCTTCCGCTCACCACCCGCGGAGGTCCGCGCAGTGCCCTCGTCCTTCAACACCCCCGGCGCCGGAGCTGAACTCGTTCGTGAGGCCGTGGCCGGGCTCTTGATCGAGCCCCTCATGGCCGAGAGCATCATCCTGCGCTCCGGCCCACGACTGTTCACGGCCTCGGGTGGCGTCCCGATCCGCGTCCCCAAGCTGGTCGAGTTTCCGATCGGCGTCGGCACCGGCGCCTCGGCCACGTATTGGGTTGGCGAGTCGGAACCGATCGGCCAGGCGGAGGCCACGTTCTCGGAGCTGGTGCTCCTGCCGTCGAGCCTCCGCTCTATCAAGGTGATCCACCGCGTTAGTGCAGAGCTAGCCCGGCACGCCGTGATCGACGTCGTGAACGTCCTCCGCTCGGCGCTCGTCCGGCGGATTGCGCTCGCCCTCGACTCCGTCTTCATCGCCGGCACTGGCGACAACGACACGCCCCTCGGCATCCTCAACACGCCCGGGACGCAGTCGGAGGACTACGGGGCCGGCGGCCCGACGGTGGACGACCTCATCGACGCCCGCGCCCTCGCCATGGCGGCCAACGCCGAGCCCAACGTCTGGTTCGTCCACCCGGACGACTTCACCACTCTGGCCAAGCAGCGCGAGGACTCGGGCGCCGGACCGGGAACGGGGCAGTACCTCCTCCAGCCCGACCCGACCGAGGCCGCCACCATGCGCCTCCTCGGCATCCCGGCCCGCGTGAGCACGCAGGTACCGGCTGGCCAGCTGGTCCTCGCCGACATGCGGCAGGTTGCCGTCGCTCGCGATGTCGACGCCTCGGTCGCCATTCTCAGGGAGACGTTCGCCACGACCGACGAGGTTGGCATTCGGGTCGTGTCCCGCTGGGACGTGGGCCTCCTGAACCCCGAGGGCGTCGTCGTCCTCCAGCCCGCTGCCTGACGTGCCCCTCCCCCTCCTCGCCTCGCCGGGGAAGGTGGCCGAGGCCTTCGGGGCCGACCTCGACCAGTGGGCCGTGGACGCCGTGCGGATGGCCTCGGACATGGCCCGGGGCTACCTGCGCCTGACCGTCACCGCCGTGGCCGACGACACCGTGCACCTGCCCGGCACCCTCGGGGCGAGGCTCGCCCTCCCCGAGCTGCCGGTCACCGCCGTGACGGCCGTGTCGGTCGACGGGACCGCACTGGCGTCGTCGGGCTACGCCTGGCGCCGCTCCGGCCTCCTGCTGCGCCGCGACGGCGCCGGCTGGGGCGGCCCGGACGCGGAGGTGGCCGTCACCTACGACCACGGGTGGGAGACGGTGCCGGGCGACCTGGCCGCCGTCGTCCTCGCCGCCGCCCTGCGCCTGGCCCCCAACCCCGGCCAGTACGACTACCGCTCCTACGGCGGCCCCGTCGTCCACGACGGCCACAACTACGGCAGCCAGGACGACCGCGCCGGGAACGTCTACCGGGGCGCCTGGGCCGGCTGGACGCTGGCCGAGCGGATCGTCCTCGACCGCTACCGGCGGCGCTGGGCCTCCGTCGCCGCCTGAGCAGTGAAGCGCGGCCCCAAGGCCCCCGTCCGGCTCGACCCCCTCCCCGGCCTGGACGACCTCCCGCCGGCCGGCGGCGACCGCGTCGCCGCCTTCGCCGAGCGGTACCTCACCGTCCCCCGCGGCCACGGCGTCGGCGAGCCGCTGGTCCTCCGGTCCTGGCAGCACCGCATCGCCTGCCAGCTGTTCGACGCCCCCCGGCCGTGGACCGCCGTGCTCTCCCTGCCCCGCGCCCAGGGCAAGTCCACCCTGGCCGCCGTCCTCGCCCTCGCTGAGGCCCACGCCGGCCCGCCCTCGGCCGAGGTCCTGTGCGTGGCCGCCTCCGGCGAGCGCCAGGCCGCCATTGTCCTCGGCCAGGCCGCCCGCATGACGGCCGCCTCCCCCGAGCTGGCCGACCGGACCCAGGTCTACCGGGACCGCCTCGTCGTCCCCGGCACAGACGCGCAGGTGCTCACGCTCCCCTCGGACCCCGCCGCCGTGGAGGGCTACGACCCGAGTCTGGTAGTGGTCGATGAACTCGGGCACGTCCGGGAGGACGTGTGGGAGTCACTGGTCGGCTACGCCGGCAAGCGGCCCGCCTCCCTGGTGGTCGCCATCTCCACGCCGGCCAGCTCCGAGGACTCCCTCATGTGGCGGCTAGTCAAGGCCCGCCGCGAGGCCCCCGACGCCCTCCACCGGCTGGTCGAGTACGCCGCCCCCGACGGGTGCGACGTGGCCGACGAGGCCGCCTGGGAGGCCGCCATGCCGGCCCTGGACGATTTCTGCTCGCGCTCCGCTGTACGGTCGAAGCTCACCACGCTCCGGCCTGAGGCGTTCCGCCGGTACTGCCTCGGCCAGTGGACGACGGCCGCCGACGACGTGTGGCTGCCGTTCGGCGCCTGGGAGGCGTGCGCCGACCCCGAGCGCACCGTCCCGCCCGGCACGCCGGTCGTCCTCGGCTTCGACGGGTCGGCGAGCGGGGATAGCACGGCGGCCGTCGGGTGCACGCTCGGCGACGACGACACGCCGCCCCACGTGTTCCTCGTCGGCCTGTGGGAGAACCCGGGCGACCGGGGCTGGCGAGTGGACCGGAGCCTGGTCGACGCCGCCGTGGAGCGGGCCTTCGCCACCTGGGACGTGCGCGAGCTGGCCTGCGACCCGTGGGGCTGGCGCGACTCCATCGCCCGCTGGGCGGCCCGGTGGCCGGGCCGGGTGGTCGAGTGGCCGACGAGCGTCGGCAGCCGCATGGGGCCGGCGACCGACCGCATGTACCAGGCCGTTCTGGACCGGACGGTCAGCCACGCCGGCAACGCCGACCTGGCGCGCCACGTCAACAACTGCCGGGCTCGGTCCACGCCGGTGGGCGACCTCGTCCACAAGCAGGCCAAGTCCTCGCCGCTCAAGATCGACGCCGCCGTTGCGGCCATCGTCGCCCACGACAGGGCCGCCTGGCACCGGAGCCGGCCCCGCCGCTCGGGGCGGGTCCACGTGTTCCGTTGACGGGGATCGAGGTAGAGGGCATTCAAACAGATTCCGAGGGCTCTTCGTCTCTCCTTAGAGAGTCGGGTCGTCGAGCTTCCTCCCACAAGCTCTTTCGTATGCGGACATACACGTGGAGAATGCGTCGGAGGAAAAAGAAGGCGAAAGCCATAAATAACCCCAGGGAGATAGCATAAAAGACAGACAATATGACAGATTGGTTGCTCGTATTCGTGACTATGATGATGAGGACTTGTCCTAGCATCGCAACAATGAAGGCGGTAAGATGTGAGAATAAGTAGGCAGTCATTATCGCGGTGTTACCGGCTGTCATCGTCGCCTCAACGAGCGCTTGGCGTTCCCGCCGACGCGCCGCAGCGGCGGCCCGAGACGCGCTCCGTCGTGACCACCACGCTTTCAATTTGTCGCCCCAAAGCACCTGGGCGACCGTGAGTACCGCGGAGACGAGAACGCCCGCTAGGAACACCAACCACGTCGTCACAACGGCGGATGCTATGGGGGGCCGTTCGGCGGTGCCGGGTGGGTTCGGCTTCCGGGCTAGGGGGGCGGTCGTGACGAGACTCGCGAAGCGGGTCACCCCCCGCCGCGCCGAGGGCCGCGACGGCCGTTGCACGCGCGGCACACGACCTCCACGTCCACGCCGAGCCGCAGGCGCTCGCCCCGCTGGACCCGCTCCCACGCGCCCGGCAGGTGGTCGAGGGTGAGGTCAGCTCCCCGTCCGGTGGCGCCGCAGTCCTGGCAAAACGGCTGGAGCTGGCGCGCCCGCTGGCTGGTCTGGCGCCAAGCCCCCCCGTAGCCGCGGGCGGAGCTGGACCGAACGTGCCGGCGGTAGTTGCCACAGTCGGCGCAGCGCGGCCCGGGCGACGTCGGCGTCCCACAGGTCAGGCACGGCACCGGCGTGTCCACGCCGCCAAGTGTGGCCGCGCCCCCGTTCCCACAAGGGCCTTAGTAACGCCGGCCGCACAGCCCCTACCTTCGCGACTGGCGCCGCTACCTGCGCGCCACCCCTAACCCTGTCTACATCCACCTCTACGCCACCTCTGCTTGTGGAACACGCACCCCCTCTGACCTGCGGTGCCACCGCTATCACCCCTATCACCCCGACCTGGACACGACTTTGCTCGTACGGCTGGCGGTACTAGGGGTGGCGGCCGTCGGCACGTCGAGCGCCACGTCCTCGGGCAGCCGCCACCAGTCCCGCGTACCGCCGCCCTGGCGGCGCCGGTCGAGCTTCATGGATACGCACCCGCCGGCCCGGAGCACGACCCCCATGCGGCGAGGGGTGACGTTGTCGCCCCGGGCCACGTGGAGCCACTTCCGCAGCGCGGGGCCGTGGACGTACAAGTCGCCGTCGTAGGCGAACGGGAAGCCGAGGGCCACGGCCTCGTCCTCGTCGGCCATCGGGGGCCGCTCGCTCAGGAACTCCTCCAGCCACGACGCGCACAGGCCCCCGTCGGTGGCCTCTCGCCCGATGGACTCGTCGCTGGCAGCCCGCATGATCAGGTCGGCCACGCCCAGCCAGTCGGTCGCCCGGGACTTCACCGTCTCCCGGGCCGCCTCCGCGATCCTCGCCCGGGCCTTGGGCAGCGAGCACAGCTCCTCGGTGGACAGGTTGACGGCCGCCCCGTTGTCGAACACCAGCCGCCAGACCGGCGGTTCGCTCAAGTACTGCACTACGTCGACCAGCTTCCGGCGAGACAGGCCCATGGCGTCGCTCGCCGCCGGAATCAGGAGCGCGGCGTCGTCGGTCGCCTCCAGCGCCCGCTCGGACCGCCGCCGGTCCATCTCCCGCTCCAGCTCGGGCTCGGACAGCGCGTGCACGTCGCGGACGGTCACGCCGCCACGTCCGGCATCGGCTCAAAGCCGGTCGTCGCCCGGAAGGCCTGCGCCCCCCGCTCGACGCCGGCCGGCGAGCGGTCTATCGGCCGGCCCAGCAGGTCGCACGGCCACGTCCACCCGTCCAGCTCGGCCCGCGCCGCCCGGTCGCCCCGCTTGGCCCGCCGCACCAGGTCGGCCCGGTGCTCGTCCACTTCGGCGGCGGCCCGCCGCACGGCCCGCAGCCGCGCCCGGAAGTACGGGTGCTCCCGGTGGAGCCGGGCCTGCTGCACCGGGTGCAGGCGGGCGACGAAGGCCAGGAACGCCGCCTCCACCTCGGGCGGCCAAGAGGCCCACAGATCGCCCACGACCCCGGCCAGCTCCCGGTCGGGCACGTGGCGGTACCGGACGGTGGTGTCGTCCATCCACTGCCACCACGCGTCTTCCCGTTCTGGGGTGAGCCGGTCTGCCCGGAGAGGCCCTCCCGCCGCCTCGCCTCGATCTTCACCACTGCGGTTTACCATCCGCACGCCGAACCTCCGTCGTCGGTACTATTGCGCGTAACGGTACGTCGCCAACCCGAGAGGATCGCGGATGCCCCGCCCCGCCAAGCCCGACGACGAGAAGCTGCGCCAGGTGGGCCTCCGCCTGGACCCCGCGGACTACGAAATGCTGAAGGCGTTCGCCGCCAGCAAGGCCCGCACCATGGCCGACGTGACCAGGTGGCTGGTGCAAAGCGCCATCGCCAAGGGCGAGCTGGTGGCCGACGACCTCGGCCCCGCCGCCGAGCAGGGCGAGATCGACCGGTTGCTCGCTCGGGACGGCGGCATGCGGACCCTGAGCGAGGACATGGCGGTCCTCGTGTCGGCCCTCGGCTACCTCCAGAACGTCATCGACCAGATCATCCGGGGCAGCGCCCGCCGGGGCATCCTGGCCGCCGCCGGGGCGGGCGACGCCCTCCTGCGCTACGCCGACCAGGAGGCCGCCCGGCGGGGCACCACCGTGGAGGCCCTGATGGCCGAGGCCCGGGCCTGATGGCCTCCATCGACAAGCTTCCCAATGGGAAGTACCGCGCCCGCTGGCGCACGCCCGACGGCGCCAGCCGGTGCAAGCACTTCGACCGGCGGGCCGACGCCCGGCGCCACCTGGCGACCGTCGAGCACACGAAGGCCACGGGTGCCTACGTGGACGCCCGGGCCGGCCGGGTCACCTTCCGCGCCTACGCCGAGGAGTGGCGGGCCGCCCAGGTGCACCGCCCCAGCACCGCCGCCCAGGTGGAGGGCAACCTGCGCCGCCACGCCTACCCGGCGCTGGGCGACCGGCCCATCGCGGCCATCCGCCCGTCGCACGTCCAAGCGTGGGTCCGGGGCCTGGCCGACACGCTCGCCCCCGCCACCGTCGAGGTCGTCTACCGGTACGTAGCCGCCATCTTCCGCGCCGCCGTGGCCGACCGGGTGGTCGCCACCAGCCCGGCCGCCCGGGTCACGCTCCCGAGGGCCGAGCGGGCGACGGTCGAGCCGCTGGCCGTCGAGGCCGTCGAGGCCATCGCCGCCGCCCTCCCGCCCCGCTACCGCGCCCTCGTCGCCCTGGCCGCCGGGACCGGGCTGCGCCAGGGCGAGGCCTTCGGCCTGACCGTCGACCGCGTCGACTTCCTGCGCCGCACCGTCCGGGTGGACCGCCAGCTCCTCCTCCTGCCCGGCGGGCCGCCGACGCTCGCCCCGCCCAAGACCGAGGCCAGCCGCCGCACCGTGCCCCTCCCGAGCGTCGTGGTGGACGCCCTGGCCGCCCACCTGGCCGCTTACCCGGCCGGCCCGGACGGCCACGTGTTCACCGACGAGGCCGGCCGGCCGATCCGCCGCAACCGGTTCGGGGAAGTCTGGCGGGCCGCCGTGCGGGCGGTCGGCGTGCCCGTCGGCGCGGACTTCCACGCGCTCCGGCACTTCTACGCCTCCCTCCTGATCCGCCACGGGGAGAGCGTCAAGGTCGTTCAGGACCGGCTCGGCCACGCCTCGGCGGCCGAGACGCTGGACACCTACTCGCACCTGTGGCCCGATGCCGAGGACCGCACGCGGGCCGCGGTCGACGCGGTGCTCGGCGTAGGAGTGATGGTCACGGGTACCGAGGGAAGGGCTCGGCGGTGACCACCTTCGTCGCCGTGGCGGCCCTCGTGCTTCAGTCGTCAGCCTCGCGTGGCAGATCATCACCTGGCGGGAGTCGGGCGCAGAGGTGACCGCCGGCGTCATACCGATGGCTGAAGGACGCCGCCGGCCCGGCGACACCGAGGCCGGGCCGCATGTCTGTGTCGCAATCAAGAACACCGGTCGAGGCGCAATCCAGGTGCGGAGCGTCTACTTCGAGCCGGAGCCGCAGTGGCAGCACCGGCTCATCGAGAAACAAGGGCTCCAGTGGCGGTTCCCGTTCGTGCTCGCCGGCCTCTCCACCGAGATGGTGGCGTTCGATGCTGAGCAGCTCGCGCAGGCGATCGCTGCCGGTGTCGACGCCAGCGTCGGGAGCGTGCAGGCCACCGCGACGGTATGGCTTGGCAACGGTGACCGCGTGAAGGCAACCGGGACGTTCGACATTAGGGTCGCGTAGCGGGCCGAATGTGTCGCAGGCGTGTCGCGCCGGCCCCTCCAGCGGCTAGAAACCGCAGGTCAAAGCGGTTATCGACGGTGAGCCGGCCTGTAGGCGGGGTTCTGTCCGGCGCCGGAGCGCCGGGGTGGCCATCCATCTACGCGGCCTACCTGGGGACATCGGGCGGGCTACCCGTCCCCTGCTCGGCCTTGCTCCGGGTGGGGTTTGCCGAGCCGCCCCGGTCGCCCGGCGCGCTGGTGCGCTCTTACCGCACCGTTTCACCCTTGCCTGTGCCGCCCGGCGGACCGGTCGGCCATCGGCGGTCTGTTCTCTGTGGCACTTTCCTGCGGGTCGCCCCGACTGGCCGCTAGCCAGCACCCTGCCCTGTGGAGCCCCGACCTTCCTCGACCCGGTCGATGCCGGGCCGCGGCCACCCGGCCGGCTCACCGTCGACCTCCACTCTAGGTCGAGGGCCCGCCGGGCCGCCCGGCCCGCCCCTCAGAAGTGCAGCGCCGACAGCTCCGGCACCCATCCGCCGGCCCGCCGGCACGCCTCCCGCCAGCGGTCGCGGTCGGTCACCCGGCCCGGCTCCACGACGACCCTCGGCGACCACAGCGACGCCACCTCCTCGTCGCCCGACCACACGCCGAGCGCGGTGCCGGCCAGGAAGGCGGCGCCGAGCGTGGTCGCCTCGGTCACCGGCGACACCTCGACCGGGCGCTGCGCGGCGTCGGCCAGCGCCTGGACGAACGTGGGGTTGGCGCTCATCCCGCCGTCGACCCGCAGGGACGCGATCTGCACGCCGCCGTCGGCCTCGGCCGCCTCGACGAGGTCGGCGCCGCGGTGGGCGACTCCCTCCAGCACGGCCCGCACGACGTGGGCCCGCTCGGTGCCCCTCGTCAGCCCGAGCAGCGTCCCCCGCGCCCCGTAGTCCCAGGCCGGCGTGCCCAGCCCGAGCAGGGCGGGGACGTACCAGACGCCGCCGCTGTCGGGGACGGACGCCGCCACCTCCGCCGACTCGGCCGCCGAGGAGATGATCCCGAGGTCGTCCCGCAGCCACTCGACGTTGGAGCCGGCCGACAGCACCACCCCCTCGACCCCCCACGTCAGCTGGCCGCCGCGCCGCCAGGCGACGATCGGGAACGTGCCGCCCTCGCCCCACGTCTCGAACGCCGGCCGCTCGGGCCCGAGGCAGACGTCGAGCATCCCGCCGGTCCCGAACGTCGCCTTCGCCATGCCCGGCCACAGGCAGGCCTGCCCGGCGAGCGACGCCTGCTGGTCGCCGGCGATCCCGGCGATCGGCGGCGCGCCCGGGAGCGCCGACGCCTCGCCGACCACGCCGGCGGAGTCGACCACCTCGGGCAGGACGGCCTCGGGGATGCGCAGCGCCGACAGCACGTGGTCGTCCCAGCCGGCGGCGTCGCTCGTCAGCAGCCCGGTCACGGCCGCGTTCGACGGCTCGGTCACGTGGAGGCGCCCGCCCGACAACGTCCACGCCACCCACGTGTCCACCGTGCCGAAGCACAGGTCACGGGTGCGGTCGGGGTCGGCCAGGTCGAGCAGGAACGCCAGCTTGGTGGCCGACAGGTTCGGCGCCAGCCGCAGCCCCTGCTGCTGGAGCATCAGGCACATGCCGGCCGTGCGCAGGTCCTGCCACCCGACGCCGGGCCCGACCGGCTCGCCCGTCGCCCGGTCCCACACGATCGTCGACGCCCGCTGGTTGGCGATGCCGACGCCGGCCACCGGGCCGCCCCGCTCGAGCGCGGCCGTGGCCACCTCGAGGACGGCCGCGGCCATGGCCGCGGCGTCGAACTCCACGAACCCCGGCGCCGGCGAGGACGGGAGCACCTCGCGGTAGGTCTCGCCGACCACGCTCGCGTCCGGGCGGACGACGGCGGCCCGCACGCCGCTGGTGCCGACGTCGACGACGAGCACGCTCACCGCCTCGCCCCCCTCGACACCGCCACCACGCCGCCCAGCAGCCCCGACGCGTACGCGATCAGCGCGCTGAACACCATCTGGGTGACCCGGATGGGGTCGTCCCGCACCACCCGCAGCACGACGCCGACGGCCTGGACGAGGACGAACGCGGCCAGGGCGGCGAGCGCGGCGTTCGTGTAGGGCGCGGCCGCCGCCGACCGGGCCGCGGCGTACCCGCCGGCGGCCAGGCCCAGCAGCACGGCGAGGAAGGGGAGGACGACGGCGTCGGACTCCCGGTCGGTCAGCACCTGGCCGATCACGGCGGCCGGCACGCACACGAGCAGGGCGGTCGCCGCGCCGAGGAGGACGGCCCGCCCGTCGACGTCCCTCACGGCCAGCCGACCGCCCCGAACGGGCTGGGGAGGCCGAGCTTGCCGGGGTTGAGGACGCCGGCCGGGTCGAGCGCGGCCTTGACGGCGGCGAGCACGCCGAACGCCGGACCCAGCGCCTCCTCCACGAACCGGGCCCGGTTGAGCCCGACGCCGTGGTGGTGGCTGAGCACGGCGCCGGCCGAGAGGGCGGCCCGCGTGCCGGCGTCCCACACCGCCCGGTAGTAGGCGTCCCGCTCCTCGGCCGGCGGCACGCCGCCGAAGCTGAAGTACAGGCAGGCGCCGTCGCCGTAGGCGTGGGACTGGTGGGCCGACGCCGCGAGCGTGTGCTCGACGCCGGCGATCGCCGCCGTGGTCCGCTCGTACACGGCGGGCAGGTCGGCCCAGCGGGCGGCCACCTCCATCGTGTCGACCACGTACCCCCGGCCGATCAGCGCCTCGAGCGCCGACACGTCGTTGCGGTGCTCGAGCCACCGCCCGACGAGCCCGGCGTCGAGCGGCGCGGCCGACCCGCTGCACTCCTCGGCGACGACCTCCATGGTCGGCTCGACGAGCGCCCGGTCGCCCTCGTCCAGCACGAGGAGGAGGTGGAGGTCGCCGGTCCCGTAGCTGCGCTGGGCCTCCGCCGCGTCGTAGAGGCGGAGGACGGCCGGCCGGGCGCCCCGCCGGACGATGCGCCGGCAGGCGTCGAGCCCGTCGGCGAACGAGGCGAAGGCCCACGCCTCCCGGCGCTCGGCCGTCGGCGCCGCGTGCAGGCGGAGGCGGGCGCCGGTGATCACGCCGAGCGTGCCCTCGGACCCCACGAACAGCTGGGTGAGGTCGGGCCCGACCGCCGCCCGGGGCGCGCCGCCGGTGGTGATCACGGTGCCGTCGGCCAGGGCCACGTCGAGCCCGGTGACCAGGTCCTCGATCTTGCCGTAGCGGGTCGACAGCTGGCCGGCCGACCGGCAGGCCAGCCACCCGCCGACGGTGGACAGGGCCATCGACTGCGGCCAGTGCCCCAGGGTGAGCCCCTGGTCCCGCAGCTCGGCCTCGAGGCGGTCGCCGAAGGTGCCGGGCCGGACGTCGACGGTCAGCGAGGCGTCGTCCACGTCCACCACGCCGGCGACGCCGCACAGGTCGAGGACGACCCCGCCGAACACCGGGACGCTGGCGCCGCACACCCCGCTGCGACCGGCGGCGGCCGTCACCGGCACTCGGGCGTCGGAGCAGGCGGCGAGGACGGCGGCCACCTCGCCGGCCGTCCGGGGCCGGGCTACGAGCGCGGCGAGCCCGCCGACCTGCCCGCCGGTCGCCCACGTCATGGCCAGCGGCCACCAGTCCCGGCTGGCCTCGGCGAGCCCCGCCGGCTCGGCGTCGACCTCGGCGCAGACCCCGCGCAGCCGCTCGACGAAGGCGTCCGGGACCTCGACGGCCGGCGTCGCCAGCCGGGCGGTGACGGGGCCGGCGCCGCCGAAGGCGATCGGCGGGGTGGGCGCGCCCGGGCCGGGCGGCGGCAGGGGAGCGGGCTCGGCCATGCCGCGGTCAGGCCCCGGCCAGCAGGTCGACCGGGCTCGGCGGCAGCCCGGCCGCCTCCCGCTCCTCGTCGACCGACGCCCGGAAGGACGCGACCTGCGCGGCGACCGTCGCCTCGTCCCACCCGAGGTCGGGCGCGACCAGCGCGGCGACGTCCTCGGCGGCGGCCGCGGTGGCGTCCCTGGCCAGGATCCGGGCCCGGGTGCGCCGGCTCAGGACGTCGTCGAGCGTGGTCGCCATCTCGTAGCGGACGGCGTAGCGGGCCTCGGCCCGCAGGTAGGGCAGGCCGGGGACGAGCGGGCGGGCGAGGTCGGGGTCGGCGGCCAGCATGGCGAGCACGGTGCGGGCCTCGCCGCCGTAGCGGTCGGCGAGGTGGGTGAGCACGGCCGGGTCGACCCCCGGCTGGGTGGTGGCCGAGGCGACCAGGTCGTCGTAGCCGTCGGCGCCGCGGAGGCGCAGGTCGGCGGTCGGCGTCCGCCGCCGGGCCCGGGCCCGGTCCCGCTCGGGCAGCAGCGGCAGCACCTCGTCGACCGTGTCGGCGGCCATCTGCCGGTAGGTCGTGAGCTTGCCGCCGCTGATCGTCACCAGTCCGCTGGCCGAGTGCTCGACCCGGTGGCGGCGGGAGAGGTCCGCGGTGCGGGCGCTGTTGGCGTCCCGGACGAGGGGGCGGAGGCCGGCCCACGTGCCGACCACGTCGTCCTCGGTCACGGGCTCCTCGATCGAGGCGTTCAGCGCCCGCAGCAGGTAGGCGACGTCCTCGCCGGTGCACCGGGGGTCGTCGAGCGGGCCGTCGTAGTCGGTGTCGGTTGTGCCGACGTAGGTCAGGTCGCCCCACGGCACCACGAACACGGTGCGCCGGTCCTTGGGGACGGGCACGACGGCGGCGATCCGGTTGCGCACCTTCGACCACGGGACGGTGACGTGCACCCCCTTGGCCGGGCGGATCGTGCGGGGCCGGCCGACCTCGTCGACGGCCCGGAAGCGGTCCGACCACACGCCGGTGGCGTTGACGACGACGGAGGCCCGGACGTGGACCTCCTCGCCGTCGGCCAGCACCGTGGCGCCGCGGAGGCGGCCGTCGTCGCCCTTGTCGAGCCCGACCACCGACGCGTACGTGGCCACGACGGCGCCGTGGTCGAGGACGGCGGTGCGGGCGACGGCCAGGGTCAGCCGGGCGTCGTCGGCCTGGGCGTCGTAGTAGAGGTAGCCGCCGGCCACCCGGTCCCGCCGGAGGGTCGGCATCTGCTCGAGGCACTCCTCGGCGGAGAGCTTCTCGTGCAGCTTGCCGATGCGGGCGCCGCCGGTCAGGTCGTACATCCACATGGCCGTGCCGAGCGCCCGGGCCAGCTTGCGGCTGATGATCCCGTCCCTGCTGAACACGGGGACGAGGAACGGCAGCAGCTTGACCAGGTGGGGGGCGTTGCGGCGCAGCCGCTGGCGCTCGGCGAGGGCCTGGTAGACGAGGCGGACGTCGCCCTGCTGGAGGTAGCGCAGGCCGCCGTGGACCATCTTCGACGACTTCGACGACGTGCCCGACGCCAGGTCGCCCTTGTCGACGAGGGCGACGCGCAGGCCGCGGGCGGCGGCGTCGAGGGCGACGCCGGTCCCCGTGATCCCGCCGCCGACGACGAGGACGTCGAAGGGGTCGTCGGCCAGCCGGGCGAGGGCGGCGGCCCGCTCGAAGGGGCTGGCGAGCACCCCGGCATCCTAGAAGCCGGCCCCGCAAAGCCCGAACCTCGCGTTCCTCCATGTCGGGCCGCATCGTCCGGGATAGGTTGGTATCGGCGGCACCGACCGGTGTCGCTAGCCGGCGGACCAGGGACAGCTACGACGTGGTGAAACAGGCGGAAGAGCGGGCAGCGCTCGTGACGGAGTTGTTCTCGAATACGGGCACCGGGCCGAGCGGACGACTGTTACGGACGCGCGAGGTCGCGATCCTGTTCCAGGTGTCCGAGCGGGCCGTGACCGACTGGGCGAGGAAGGGCCGCATCCCATCGGTCCGCACGCCCGGCGGTCACCGACGGTACCCGGCGGACGCGGTGAGGACGTTGCTCCAGACCGTGCAGGAACCGGCGATGGTCGACGAGGCCGTCGTCATCGAGGCGCCCTGAGCCCAGCGCCTGCCCGGCTGCTCGACCGTCGGAGCGGGGCGGGCGAGCAGCCGCCGAGGCGCGCCCCGGCGAAGGTGGCGGGGCGTGGTCGTCGGGGGTGAGCGTTCACGAAGCGTGGTCGGCCGGTGGCCCGGGGGACGGATCGGGCGGTCCAGCCTGGACAGGGCCAGGGTGACCGGCAATACTTGCGATTTCGTTGCGAAGGGCTCCCGGCGACGAGGCGAGACCAGGTCTCGGACCGGTCGTGCAGGGGTTCGCGCGACAAGCCGACGTTGGCGCCCTCCCATCGCCAGCTGTCGGTGGCGGACCGCAGGGACTGGCCCGAATCGAAGTCGAACGAACGCGGAGTGAACCCCCGACGATGAAGCTCACCTGGCGCGACGCCGCCGCTTGCCGAGGTCTCGACCCCGAGATCTTCTACCCGGTGTCCGACGAGGAGGCCGACCAGGCCAAGTCCGTCTGCTCCGGGTGCGCGGTCCGCCAAGCGTGCCTGGAGCACGCGCTGGGGGCGCGTGAACGTGACGGGGTGTGGGGCGGCGCCACGGAGAAGGAGCGCCGGCGCATCATCCGTCAACGCCGCCGCACCGCCTGAGGGCGGCGCGGGCGATGGACTTCGAGCTCTCCGAGGAGCTCCAGGCCCTCCAGGAGACCTGCCGGCGCATCGCGCAGGACAAGGTCAAGCCGAGGGCACGGGAGATCGACGAGACCGAGGAGTACCCGCAGGACCTGTTCGAGATCTTCCGGGACGCCGGCCTCCTCGGCCTGTGCATTCCCGAGGACCTCGGCGGCTCCGGCGCCGGCATCCTCGGGCTCACCCTCGCCATCGAGGAGGTGGCGAAGTACTCGAACGCCGCGGCCCTGATGCTGCTGCTCACCCGGCTGCCGACCGGCCCGGTGATGATCGCCGGGTCCCGCGAGCAGAACGAGCGGTACGTGGCCCCGATCGCCGACGGGTCCCTGCGGGCGTCGTTCTGCTTGTCCGAGCCCCAGGCGGGCAGCGACGTGATGGGCATGCGCACCAAGGCCGTCCGGCGCGGCGACGACTGGGTGCTGAACGGGACGAAGTGCTGGATCTCGGGCGTGCGCCAGGCCGACTGGTACACGGTGTTCGCCAAGACGGCCGACGACGTGACGTCCCGCCGCCACGACGCCGTCTCCGCGTTCATCGTCGAGCGGTCCTGGGACGGAGTCGAGCTCGGGTCGATCGACCGCAAGATGGGGGTCAGGGGGGTCGACACCGGCGAGCTCGTGCTCACCGACGTGCGGGTGCCGCCCGAGAACGTGATCGGCGAGATCGGCGGGTTCCGGCTGGCCATGCTCGGGCTCAACTCGATGCGGCCGATCGTGGCCGCCCGAGGGATCGGGCTGGCCGAGGGCGCGCTCATGTACGCCACCGAGTACGTGAAGCAGCGGGCGGCGTTCACGAAGACGATCGCCGACTTCCAGGGCGTGCAGTGGGAGATCGCCAAGCTGGCGACCGAGATCGAGGCGGCCCGGCTGCTCACCTACCGCTCGGCGTGGATGGCCGACCGGGGCCAGTTCCACAAGGAGCACGTGCCGTTCCTGTCGATGGCGAAGTACTACGCCACCGAGGTCGCCGTGCGGGCGTCGAACGTGTGCCTCCAGATGCTCGGCGCGGCCGGGTACATGAAGGACCACCCGATGGAGCTGTACTACCGGGACGCCAAGCAGCTGACGATCGTGGAGGGCACCAGCCAGATCCAGCTCGGCCTCGTGGCGAGGGGCGTGCTGGACGGCGACCTCTGGTGGGACTGACGCCGTAGCCCCGGCTGGCTGGCCAGGGGTGGGTGGTCGGCCGGCGACGGTCGGGCCGTCGCTGGTCGGGCCGTCCGCGAGGGGCCCGTGACGAGGGGCCTGTTGACGACCGGGCGGATGGCGAGTCGTCGTCCAGCAGGTTGACGACCGCCCCGATGGGCGACCCGTCGTCCAGCCCGCCGCCCGCCGGTTCGCGACCCGTCGCCCGGTTCGCGATCGGTCCGCTCGCGACCCGGTCGTCCGGTAGGCGACCGACCCGCTGGCGACCCGCCCTGCGGTCGGCCCGGCCATTGCCGACCCGCCCTGCGGTCGGCCCGGCCGTTGCCGACCCGCCCTGCGGTCCGCCACTCCCTGCCGGAGCGTCGGGCACGACCGGCGCCATCGTGCCGTCCGGGCCCGGGCGGGCGTCGTCGGACGTTGGCCCGGCCGGCCGGGTGGATGCCGCCGACCTTCGACGGCGTCATCGCGTCGTCTCCTCGTTCGCCGCTGCCTGCTCCGGTCCGCCGGTCGCCCGTGCGGCGTGGTGGCGCCCGGGTGCGGGGCCGCCGCTACGGTCGCGGGCGTGGGCGCCCTGACCCTCACCGACCTCGGCGGCTGGCCGGCCGTGCTCGGACCGCTGACGTCGGGCCGGTCGCTCACGTCGGTGCTGGCCGAGGCGGCGATGGCCGAGGTGCTCGAGGGGGCGGCGACGCCGGCCCAGCTGGCCGGGTTCATCGTCGCCCTGCGCATGAAGGGCGAGACGGTCGAGGAGCTCGTCGGCCTGCTCACCGCCATGCTGGCGGCGGCCGAGCCGGTGCCGTTGGCGTCCACCGACGGCCTCGTCGACACCTGCGGCACGGGCGGCGACCGCAGCCGCACGATCAACGTGTCGACCATCGCCGCGCTGGTCGTGGCCGGCGCCGGCGGGCGGGTGTGCAAGCACGGCAACCGGGCCGCGTCGTCGGCCTGCGGCTCGGCCGACCTCCTCGAGGCGCTCGGTGTCGCCATCGACCTCGGCCCCGCCGGCGTCGCCCGCTGCATCGAGGAGGTCGGGATCGGGTTCTGCTTTGCCCCCCGGTTCCACCCGGCCATGCGCCACGCCGGTCCCGCCCGGCGGGAGCTCGGCGTGCCGACCGTGTTCAACTTCCTCGGGCCGATGGCCAACCCGGCCCGGGTTCGGCGCCAGGTGCTCGGGGTGAGCGACCCGTCCATGGCCGAGCGGATGGCGCAGGTGCTCGGGGCCAACGGCGCCGAGCGGGCGCTGGTCGTCTACGGCCACGACGGGCTGGACGAGCTGACCACGACGACCACCTCGACCGTGCTCGAGCTGCGCGACGGCGGTCTGCGGACCTACGTGGTCGACCCCGGCGAGCTCGGCCTCGCGCCTGCCGACCCGGCCGAGCTGAAGGGCGGGGATGCGGCGACGAACGCGTCGCTGGCCCGTGCGGTCCTCGGCGGCGAGCCAGGCCCGCGGCGCGACGTCGTGCTGCTCAACGCCGCAGCCGGGCTGGTGGCCGCCGGCCTGGCCGACGACCTCGTCGACGGCCTGGTGCTGGCCGCGTCCTCGATCGACGAGGGCCGGGCGGCGGCGACGTTGGACCGCCTCGTGGACATTTCGACCGCGGCGCGCACCGCCGGCGGCTGAGCCGCCCTCGACGTCGCCGCCGCTCCGGCCCCGGACGAGCGGCCGGGGCGGAGCCCGCGTAGCGCTACGACGCCGGGTGGGCCGGCGGCGCTACTGCACGCCGAGGCTCCACATCGCCTCGAGATCGTGGCGGCTGTAGGAGCGGAAGGCGATGAGCGTCCGGGTGGCGAGGATGCCCTCGTGCCCGGCGATACGGCGGGTGACGACGTCGGCGAGGTCCTCGTGCTTGCGGACCCGCACCACGACGACCAGGTCCTCGTCGCCGGACACGGAGTACACCTCGGCGACGCCGTCCACCTCCGCCAGCTCCGACGCCAGCGCCGCGATGCGGGCCGGCACGGCCTTGATCAGGACGAAGGCGGACACCATGGCGGCGAAGGCTACCGGTGGCGCCGATCGCCGTCCGGTGGCGCCGATCGCCGCCCCGGGCGCCGGGGCACGCCGACCGGGGGCGGAGGGATCGGCGGGATCGGCGTTGTCGCCGCAGGTGGCGGCGCCGGGAGGACGGCCGGCGCCGGCGGCGGCGGGGGAGGAGGTGGTTGGGCGGAGGAGATCGGCGGCGGCGGGGGAGAAGCCGAGGACGACGGCGGTGGCGGCGGCGCGGGCGATGGTGCCGAGGACATCGTCGGCGGGGGAGGCGGCAGGTGGGCGGACGATCGTGCCGGGGCCGCCGACGCGACGCCCCCACTGTCGACCCGGTTCCCACCGGGGATGAAGGACGGGATCGACACCCCCGCGCCGGGCAGGCCCGCGGTCGACGGCGGGGCGACCGGGACACCGGAGGGCGCCAGCCCCAACGCAGCCTCGATCGCCGCGAGCTCGTCCCTCGCCGCCTCCAGTGCGTCGAGGCGCTCGCCGATGGCGTCGAGCGGCGACGCCTGGTGGCTCGGCTGCCGGTGCGCCGACGCCGCCACCCCGGCGGCGACCAGGCGGGCCGACAGGTCCTCGATCCGCCGCACGTGCCCATCGAGCGCCCGGAGACGCTGCCGCCGGTCGCGCGCCGTCGCCCGGGCGGCCGCGACGACCTGGAGGTCGACCGCCACCGCCTGCGCCTCCAGGTCGTCCACCATCTCGGCGATCGGCGACCGGGGCGCTCGCTGGCGGCGGCGCCCGGCCGGCGCGACGAGCCGGGCGGCGACCACCGCGGCCCGCAGCCTGCGATGCAGCCGTGCCGCCTCGGAGGGCAACACCAGCCACCACAGCGGCGCTGGCGTGGGCGTAGTCCTGCTCACCCGGTTGCGCCGCACCACCTGCCGCCACGCCAACGCCGTCGCGAGCGCGGTGACGAGGATGGACAGGAGGAGGAGGACGAGGAACACCTCGACCGGGCTCACCCGGGCCAGGGTAGCGACGCTCCTCCGGCCCGGAGGTTCGGGCGAGTGGCGCCGTCCTCGGCGCGAACGTCCGTAGCCGGTCGGCCGGGTGCGCCAGCCCGCCTTCCGAGTGGACGACGCGCACGCGGGATGCCTCGTCGTCGAGCCACCGGGCGACGCACACGACCTCGTCCACGACGTGCCTCGGCAACGGGACGAGCCGACCAGCCGAGCCGGCGCCGACCGCGCCGACAGCGCCCGCGGAGGCTCCCACCCCCGCCCCGTCGCCCGTCGCCCCCACAGGGGCCAGCGCGCCTCGCCCGGCCGCCTCCTCGCCGGGCGGCGGGACCACCGTCGGACCGCACACGGCGCTCGACGGCCCCGTGGCGGCCGTACCGGGAGAGCGGACGCCGTCCGGGTGTCGGCGTCGGCCCTCACCGGTGACGGAGGACCGGCCGAGCTCGGTGCCGTCGCTCGGTCGGTCGCCGCCCCCGCCCGCCGGAGCGAGCGGGACCGCCGGGCCGGGCGGGGCGTGACCGCCCGGCCCGACGGCCGCCGTGCGCGCTCGGCGGCCACCCCCACCGCCGAGCGCAGGCCGTGCCGGTCCGGCCAGGCGGAGCGTGGGCGCGAACGCTCCGGCTGCCGCCCCGTGCGCTGCGACGGCCCCTCCCGGTCCGTCGCCGGTCCCCGACCCCCCGCCCCGGTCGACCGCACCCGGCGCGGGCGCAGCCCGCACCGCCACGGCCCCCGCCGAGACGGCGGGTCGTTCGTGGGCGGCGACGGCCCGCCGCGAGCCGTCGCCGCCGTGGCGGGCGCCGTCCCCCACGGCGCCCGCGTCCTCGAGGGCGTCCGGAGCGGCGTCCGGTGCCTGGCTCGCCGTCGCCGGCGCCGGCCGCCACGCCCGGACGAGGCGTCCGTCCTCGATCTCGGCCCACTCGCCGCCGGGCCCCTCGACGACCGTGCGGCCCGCTCGGCGGAGCGCGTCGAGGCGTCGCTGCGTGGCGATGGCCGACGCGAGCGCCGCGGCCCGTTCCCGCACGCCGGCCGCGTCCTCGTACCGACCCGCCGCCGTGAGACGGTCCAGCCGCTGGTCGAGCGGCGCGAGCAAAAGCTCCGGGTCGGACGTCAGTCCACCCACGACCACGTCGACGAGCGACCCGTAGGCCCGCTCCGAGATGTCGCTGGCGCAGGGGCACGTGGCGACGCCGAGGCGGGCGGGCGCGCACGGCGCCGGTCGCGGCGTTCGGGGCGGCCGGGCGCCACACCGTCGCAGCGGCACCACCGTCTCGACGGCTTCCACGGCGAGCCGCGCCTCGCGCCGCGACGGCAGCGGCCCGAGGTACAGGGCACCGTCGTCGCGTACCTCGGCGACCACCGCGAGCCGCGGGAAGCGCTCGCCGAGGCTCAGCTTCACGTAGGCGTACCGGCGCCAGTCCGCAGCAGGGTCGTGGCGGGGCACGAACCGGCTGGCGAGCCGCGAGCGGAGGACCGTCGCCTCCAGCGTGCCCCCGCACACGACGTGGTCCACCGTCGCCGTCTCCCGCACGAGCGCGCTCATCTGCCGACGGCCCCCGCCCGAGAGGTAGGACCGCGCAGCCGCCCGGAGGTTCGAGGCGGTGCCGACGTGGAGGACGCGACGACCGTCGTCGCGGAAGACGTACACGCCCGGCCGCCGCGGCAGGTGGGCGGTGAGGCGCAGCTTGGCCAGCCGAGCGGGACCGTGGATGGTGGGCAGGAGGAGGAGGTCGTCGAGGCCCGTCACGCCGAGCGTGCCGACCCGCTCGAGCAGGGCGTGCAGCAGGTCGACCGTGGCGAGCGCGTCGTCGAGCGCCCGGTGGGTCGGGCGGTGGTCGAGGCGCAGCCCGTCGGCGACCGTGCCGAGCCGGCAGTCGGGCAAGTCCCCCACGAGCAGGCGGCGCGCCAGCGCGCACGTGTCGACCGACGGGTTGCCGAGGCGGTCGTAGCCGGCCCGGAGGAGCGCGGCACCGAGGAAGGCCAGGTCGAAGCGGACGTTGTGCCCGACGACGACGCTCCCACCGACGAACTCGAGCAGGGCGGGCAGGACGGGCTCGATGCGCGGCGCTCGGACCACCATCGCTTCGGTGATCCCCGTGAGGACGGTGATCGACGGTGGGATGGTGCGGCCCGGGTCGACCAGGCTCTGGAAGGTGCCGAGGCGCTCGCCGCCGCGCACCTTGACCGCACCGATCTCGGTGATGGCGTCCGACGACGGGTCGCCGCCTGTCGTCTCGACGTCCACGACGGCGAACGTGACGTCCGCCAGCGGGGTGCCGAGGTCGTCGGAGCACCGGTGCATGGCGGCGAGGCTAGATCGAACGTACGTTCGATGTCAAGCAAGGGCTCGGCGTCGGAGGCCGACAGTACAGTCCCGAGGCGTGGGCGCCGTCCGCTACCGCTGCACGTCGTGCGGGAACCTCACGCGGTTCGACGTCACCGCCACCCGCCGGACCCGCTCCTTCCACCACTACACCCTCGGTGGCGAGCTGACCGTCGAGGACGAGACGGTGCTGGCCGAGACGGTCGAGGACGTCGCCTGCCGCTGGTGCGGCACGAGTGGCGCGGTCGAGGTCGTGGCCGTGCCGGGGAACGAGGGGGCGGCCTGAGCGACGAGCTCGCCGGGCTGTTGCGGCCCGCCCTGGACCTGGCGCTCGACGTCGCCCGCGCCGGCAAGGTGGTGAAGCCGTCGTTGCCGGCACCGAAGCCGGTGGAGCGGGTGCTCGGGTTCGCCAAGCTGTCCTCGGCGGCGTGGGAGGACGTGCGGCGCGGCGTGGCGTCCGACGACGGGTTCCGCGCCCGGGTGGCCATGGTGGCCGACGAGGACGACGTCGGCCGGGCCGGCTGGCTCTGGCTGCACCGGCCCGACGGGTGGGAGGCGGAGCTGGACGACCTGGTCCGTTCGGCGTCCGAGGAGCGCACGAGCGGCGTGGCCGCCGCCGAGCGCCGGGCCCGTCGGGAGGCGGAGCGGGAGGCACGGCGCCGGCAGCGGAGCCTGGAGGAGGAGCGGGACGCGCTGCGCGCCGAGCTGGCGGCGTCGGACCGGGCCCGTCGCCAGGCGCAGGCGGCGCTCGCCGAGCTGGAGGCCGAGCTGGCTCGTGTCCGCGCCGAGTCGCTCGGGGCCAAGCGCCGGGCGAGCGACGCCGAGCGACGCCTCGCGGCCAAGGGAGCGGAGGCGAAGCAGCTGGCCGAGGAGGTCGCCCGGCTGCGGTCGGCGGCGGGCGCGAGCACACCCCCGCGCGACGACCCTCCTGACGACGTTGGCCAGCGGACGGCACCCCCGGACGCGGCGGCCGCCGGAGCGCCGACCATCGCCGATCCCGACCTGCAGGCGGACGGCGACCCGGCCCCCGTCGCCCACACCGCCGCACCGGTGGACCGGGGCGCCGTCGCCGCGCAGGTCGGAGCGGCGGCGAGGGCCGCGGAGGACCTCGCCGGTGCGCTGGGCGCGCTCGCCGCGCTGCTCGACGCCCGGCCGCCGCAGGACGAGCCGACGGGCGGACGGCGCGAACCGGCTGGTCCGGGCGTCGACGGCCGGCGCCTGAGCCGGCAGCCGCGGGGGCAGTCGGCGGCCCGTCGCCGGCCGCTGCGCCTGCCCGGCGGCATCGAGGAGGGCAGCGTCGAGGCCGCAGCCTGGCTCGTGCGCCAGCCGGCGACGGTCCTGGTGGACGGCTACAACGTCTCCCGCTCCGCCTGGGACCATCTCCCGA
Source organism: Acidimicrobiales bacterium (assembly GCA_036399815.1). Taxonomy (NCBI): domain Bacteria; kingdom Bacillati; phylum Actinomycetota; class Acidimicrobiia; order Acidimicrobiales; species Acidimicrobiales bacterium. The sequence continues at coordinate 5,962 of DASWMK010000177.1, read as the reverse complement.
TCGCCGAGCAGCGGGAGCGGTTGCTCGACGCGCTCGAGGCGCTCGAGGCCCGCACCGCCGCCGACCTGCACGTCGTCTTCGACGGGGCGGCTCCCGAGACGACGGCGGCGGCACGCCGGCGGGGTGTGCGCCGAGTGCGCGTCACCTTCTCTCCGGAGGGGGTCGAGGCCGACGATGTCGTGCTCGACCTCGTCGCGTCCGTGCCGGCGGAGCGGCCGGTCGTGGTCGCCACCAGCGACGGGCGGGTCCGTGCGGGGGCCGCCGGGCGGGGGGCGAACGTGGTCTCGGCGCAGCAGCTGCTGGCCATCCTGCGCCGCTGACCTGCGCCGACCGTTCCTGTCACACCCCCTCGGTACGTTCCCCCACGGGTGGCGTCGAGCACCCGGAACGCTGCCGAGGAGACGACGACGTGGACGGAACCTTCCGCATCGACTGCGACGAGTGCGTGATGCAGCACACGCCGACCTGCGAGGAGTGCGTCGTCACGTTCCTCTGCGCCCGTGAGCCGGACGAGGCCGTCATCCTCCACGTCGCGGAGGCGCAGGCGCTGCGCGTCCTCGGCCGCGGTGGCCTCGCCCCCCACCTGCGGCACCGGCGACGGATCGGGTCGGCATGAGCGCTGCCCTCGCGGCCGTCACCGTGGCCGCCGTGGTCGCGGCCTGCGTCCTGTCGCGGGTTGCACGGCGGCAGGCACCGGGCGCGACCATGGCGCCGTGCCCGGTGCCGACTACGTCGAGGATCTGCGCGCCACCGGGCTCGGCGCGGGGCTCGACGCGGTGGGCGTGGCGGCAGCCGACCCGTTCGAGGACACGCGCGCCGTCCTCGAGGAGCGCCGCGAGGCGGGGCTGCACGGCGGCATGCAGTTCACGTACCGGAAGCCCGAGCGGTCGGCCGACCCGCGAGCGACCTTCCCCTGGGCCCGCTCGCTCGTCGTCGGGGCGCTCGGGTACCGCCGGTCGCCGGCGAGCGACGGGCTCGACTCGGGCGAGGTGGGGGACCGCGTCCCGGCGCCAGCGGCACGCGTCGCCCGGTACGCCTGGTTCGATGCCTACGCCGACCTCCGGGCGGCGCTCGGCGCCGTCGCGGACCGGTTGGCGGGCGACGGCTGGCGGGCGACGGTCGTCTGCGACGACAACGCGCTCGTGGACCGCGCCGCCGCCCACCGGGCCGGTCTCGGGTGGTACGGCAAGAGCACCAACCTGCTCCTCCCCGGTCGGGGCTCCTGGTTCGTCCTCGGGTCGGTGGTCACGGACGCGCCGCTCCCGCCCGGCGTGCCCGTCGACGACGGGTGCGGCCCGTGCCGTCGGTGCATCGACGCCTGCCCCACCGGCGCCATCGTGGCGCCCGGCGTCCTCGACGCCCGCCGGTGCCTCGCCTGGCTGGTCCAGGCCGACGGGGTGTTCCCACGCGAGCACCGGGTGGCGCTCGGCGACCGGATCTACGGGTGCGACGAGTGCCAGGAGGTGTGCCCGCCGAACCGGGTGGAGGAGCGTCGCGTCGCAGCGGCACCGGCGCCGGCGGGGGCGACGCCGGAGGTCGACCTCGTCGCGCTCCTCGCCGCCGACGACGACGCGCTCATGGCGCGCCACGGGCGGTGGTACGTCCCGCGTCGCCAGCCGCGGTACCTCCGCCGCAACGCGCTCGTCGCCCTGGGAAACGCCGGGCGGGGCGACCACGCGCCGACGGTCGAGACCGTTCGGCGGTACCTGGGGTCGGCCGATCCGCTCCTCCGTGCCCACGCCGTGTGGGCGGCCCGCCGCCTCGGCCGGCACGACCTGGTCGACGCCGTCGACGACGACGACGACCCGTTGGTGCGTGACGAGCTGGCGGCATCGGCGCCTCCTGCCGTCGCCGTTGCCGCCGCTCGCTGACGGTGCACCACCTGCTCGTCACCAACGACTTCCCGCCGAAGGTCGGTGGGATCCAGTCGTACCTCTGGGAGCTGTGGCGCCGGCTGCCGCCCGACGAGTTCACGGTGCTCACGACCCCTCACCCGGGTGCCGCCGAGTTCGACGCCGCCCAGCCCTTCGGGGTCGTGCGGACACGCGAGCGAGTCCTGTGGCCGACGAGCGGGCTCCTCCGCCGGATCGAGGCCCTCGCCCACGACCGCTCGGCCGGTCTCGTCGTGCTCGACCCCGCGTTGCCGGTCGGGCTCCTCGGGCCGCGACTGTCGGTCCCCTACGCCGTCGTCGTGCACGGGGCGGAGGTGACGGTCCCCGGTCGCCTGCCGGCGACGCGGCCGCTGCTGGCCCGGGTGCTGCGCGGGGCGACCCACGTCGTCGCCGCAGGCGGGTACCCGGCCGCGGAGGCGGAGCGCGCCGCCGGCCGATCGTTGGCGACGACAGTCGTGCCTCCCGGCACCGACGTCGACCGGTTCCGACCGCTCGACGGGCCGGCCCGCGCCGAGGCCCGGCGGGCCATGGGCCTCCCGCCCGACGGCCGTCTGGTCACCAGCGTCAGCCGGCTCGTGCCGCGCAAGGGAATGGACGTCCTCGTCCGGGCCGCGGCCCGATTGACGGCCGACCGTCCGGACCTCTCGGTCGCCATCGCCGGCAGCGGGCGGGACCAGGGCCGGCTCGAGCGACTGGCGGCCTCGACGGGCGCGCCCGTGCGGTTCCTCGGTCGCGTTCCGGACGACCGCCTCCCCGCCGTCTACGGCATGGGTGACGTGTTCGCCATGCTGTGCCGCAACCGGTGGGGCGGCCTGGAGCAGGAGGGCTTCGGCATCGTGTTCCTCGAGGCGGCGGCGTGTGGTGTGCCCCAGGTCGCGGGCGACAGCGGTGGCGCGGCGGAGGCCGTCGCCGACGGCGAGACGGGCATCGTCGTTCGCCGGCCGGCCGACGTCGAGCGCGTCGCCGACGCGCTCGCGTCGCTGCTCGACGACCCCGACCGGCGGCAGGCGCTCGGGCGCGCAGCGCGCCAGCGGGCCGTCGCCGAGTTCTCGTACGACCACCTGGCGCGGCGGCTGCACGGGGCGCTCGCCGAGGCGGCCGGCCGTGGCTGAGCGGGAGGGGACCGTCGGCGGGGCGATCGTCCGCGCCTCGTTCGCCGGCACCGCGGTGCTGATCCTCGCCTGCGCCGCCGGGGTCGCCGACGCCGACACGCTCGGCGTCGTGACCGCGGGCGTCGGCGTCGCCATGCTGGCCGTCGGGTCGGTGCTGTTCCTGTGGGCGTACGGCATCGCCGTCAACCGCAGCCGCACCGACGCCATCGGCATCGGCGGCCTCTACTTCCTGGCCGGCAGCGCGCCGCGACCGGTGCGCGTCCGGCTGCTCGGGTCGTTCTTCGCGCAGGTCGTCGTCGCCGTCGTCGCCGCGAGCATCCGCCCGTACACGAACCTGGCGTTCTCGGTGCTGGCCCCGGTCTACGGCCTCGCGCTCTGCGGGCTCTGGGCCGCCCGGTACGGCACCTTCCCCGCGCGGAACCCCTCGCCCAAGGGCGGGCGGCGCACCGCCGCCTCGTCGTCGGGCCGCCGAACGGACGCACCGTCGGGCGGCGCGCCTGGCCAGCAGCGGGCGGCGGGCGAGGGGGCGGCGGCTGGCGGGCAGTCGGCGGGACGCAAGGGCGAGGCGGCGGCGGGCGGGCCCGCGTCTGCGGGTCGGCGACGGCGGGGGGGAGCGGCATCAGATCGGGGAGCGCCCACGGACTCGGGAAGGGCCGCGACGGGCGATGGCGACTCGACGAGCGAGCGGCCGCCCGGCACCACCGACCCCGGATGACGGCGCCAACCCCTCGGCACCACCGACCCCGCTTGACGGCGCGCACCCCTCGGCGCCACCGACCCCGGCTGACCGTCGCCGGGCGTCGCCCCCCGGCCCGGAACCCGGCCGCCCGCCGCCGCGAAGCGCACGACCGGACGGGGACGGAGCCCGCCACCGCGGCCATCGACCACAATGCAGGCATGGCCGACCAGGCGACGCAGCGGACGACGATCAGCGCCTCCCCTGAGCGGTGCTGGGAGGTGGCGACCGGGTTCGAGCGCTATCCCGAGTGGGCCAGGGACGTGAAGGAGGCGCGGGTCGTCACCCGCGACGAGGAGGGCCGGGGGGTCGAGGTCGAGTACCGGGCGGCGGCCATGGGCCGGAGCACGACGTACACCCTCTGCTACGACTACGAGGGCGCGCCGTACCGGCTGTCGTGGCGGCTCGTGAAGGGCGACATCATGCGGCGCCTCGACGGGGCCTACGAGTTCTCGCCGGTCGAGGGGGACGAGGACGCCACCGACGTCGTGTACCACCTGGCCGTGGAGCTGGTGGTCCCGCTCCCCGGCTTCGTGAAGCGGCGGGCCGAGGCCCGCATCATCCACGTCGCCCTCCGCGAGCTGAAGGCCCACGTCGAGTCGCTCGCCGGCGCCCACGGCGGCTAGCCGGTGCGCGTCCTGCTGTTCACCGGCAAGGGCGGCGTCGGCAAGACCACGACGGCGGCGGCCACGGCGCTGCGCTGCGCCGACGCCGGGCAACGGACCATCGTCCTCTCCACCGACCCGGCCCACTCGCTGGCCGACGCCTTCGACATCGAGCTGGGCTCGCTCGCGACGCCGATCACCGACCACCTCTGGGGCCAGCAGCTCGACGCCCAGGAGCGCATGGAGGACTCGTGGGCCGAGATCCAGGCCTGGCTCTCCGAGGTCTTCCGCTGGGCCGGCGTCGAGGCCATCGAGGCCGAGGAGCTCGCCGTGCTGCCCGGCCTCGACGAGATCTTCGCCCTCGCCGACCTGAAGGCCTACGCCACGTCGGGGGACTGGGACGTCGTCGTCGTCGACTGCGCGCCGACCGCGGAGACCCTGCGCCTCCTGTCGCTCCCCGACGTCCTGTCCTGGTACATGGAGCGGCTGTTCCCGCTCGGCCGGCGGGTGAACCGGGTGGTGGCGCCCGTGCTGTCCAGGGTGACGTCGCTGCCGGTCGCCGGCGACGAGGTGTTCGCCGCCACCCGCCGCTTCTACGACCGCCTCGACGGCATCCGTGACGTCCTCACCGACCCGGCCCGCACGAGCGTCCGGCTCGTCGTCAACCCGGAGCGGATGGTGATCGCCGAGGCCCGCCGCACGGCGACCTACCTCGCGCTGTTCGGCTACTCCGTCGACGCCGTCGTCGCCAACCGCCTCCTGCCCGACGCCGTCAGCGACCCCTGGTTCGACCGCTGGAAGAAGACCCATGCGCTCCACCTGGCCGCCATCGAAGAGGGGTTCGCGCCGCTGCCCGTGCTGCGGGCCGAGCTGGCCGACACCGAGCTGGTCGGCGTCGACCTCCTCCGGGAGTTCGCCGCCCGCCTGTACGCCGGCGTCGACCCGGCCGAGCGGCTCCACGAGGGCACGCCGCTGCGGGTCGACCGGCGCGGCGACCGGTGGGTGCTGACCCTGCCGCTGCCCTTCGCCGACCGCGACGACCTCGAGCTCGGGCGGCGGGGCGACGAGCTGCTCGTCCGGGTCGGCGCCTACCGCCGGGCGGTCCTGCTGCCCGACACCCTCCGGCGCCGCGAGGTGGCCGGCGCGAGCCTCAAGGACGGAAGCCTGGCCGTGACGTTCGAGGATGGGCCGGACCGGCCGATGGATGGGGGAGCGCCCCGCTAGGGCGACGAGTGCCGGCCCGCGACCCGGGTCGGGACGGGAGGACGAGTGGACGACGCACGAGCGCGAGAGGGACTCGAGCACCTGCAGGCCGGGGTGCTGGAGCTGATCGCCGCGGCCAGGGCCCTGCTCGACGTGGCCGAGGACCTGGTGCGCGACCCGGGGACGGCCGCCGCGGTCACGACGGTGGTGTCGACCGTGGCGCGCGCGGTGACGGGAGCGGCGGCCGCCGGCCGGGCCGCCACCGAGGAGCCGGCCGATCGCGAGCGCGGCGGGTCCGTGCAGCGCATCCGGGTGTCGTGACGCCATGCGCCTCCTCCGGCTGACCGACGACCGCACCTTCGAGCTCGACCTCCACCCCTTCGTCACCGTCGTCCAGGGCCTCGACGAGCGGAG
>DASWMK010000176.1 GCA_036399815.1 Acidimicrobiales bacterium | reverse complement strand
CAACCGGGTGCGACCCGGCGCTCGGCGCCGACGGCGACGCCGCCACCCGGGACGGCTGCCCGCGCGAGACCGCCGTCGAGCCGGCCGACGAGGCCTGCGACGACACCGTCGAGGGCACGGAGGGCCTGTGCGCGGCCCCGGCCGACGACCCCTGCGACGCGGCCGCCGGCACGTGCGTGGACCCGGCCCAGGTGCCGGCGTGCGACCCGGCGGTCGGCGGCGACGGCGACGCCGCCACCGAGGACGGCTGCGGCCCGATCCTGATCGACCCGCTGCCGTGCGAGGGCGGCCCGGCGGTCGACTGCGCTTCCCCCGAGCCGCTGCCCGAGCCCGAACCGGTCGACGTGGAGGTGACCGGCGTCCGCCTCGGCCTCGCCGTCGTCCCCGCCGTCGACGGCTCCAGCACGTGGCTCGTCCCCGCCTACCTGTGGGACGTGCAGTGGCCCGGCGCCGAGGTCCCCTCCGTCGAGGTCACCCTCGCCGTCGCCGACGAGTTCCTCCTCCCGGCCGGCGGCTGACCCGAGCGGCCGGCCCGGTCACCGGGCCGGCCGATGTCGGCGGCCTACGCGTCCGCGCCCGCGGGACGGGGCTCGGCGTGCAGGCGGGCCTGGAGCTCGTACAGCTCGGCGTAGTGACCGCCCCGCTCGACGAGCTCGTCGTGGGTCCCCTCCTCGACGAGGCGGCCCCGGTGGAGCACGTAGATGCGGTCGGCGTGGCGCACGCTGGCCAGCCGGTGGGTGATGAGCACGACGGTGCGCCCCTCGGCGATCCGGCGGAGCGAGTCGTAGACGGCGGCCTCGGCCCTGGCGTCGAGCGGAGCCGTCGGCTCGTCCCAGATCACGAGCTCGGCGTCCCGGAACAGGCCCCTCGCGACGGCGAAGCGCTGCCACTCGCCGGCCGAGAGCTCTCGACCGTGGCGGAACTCCTTGGACAGCAGGGTCCGCCACCGGCGCGGCAGCCGGTCGACGACGGCGTCGGCACCGGACAGCGCGGCCGCGCCCCGCAGGGCGACGTCGCCGGGGTCGTCCCGGTCGTGGCGCCCGACGCGCACGTTGGTCCTCGCGTCGTGGGGCCAGCGGACCGGCTCCTGGAACACGACGGCCACCCGCCGGCCGGCCTCGGCCGGGTCGAGGCTGCTGAGGTCGGCACCGTCCCAGGTGACCCGCCCCGCCGTCGGCCGGTAGAGCCCGGCGACGAGCTTGGCCAGCGTCGTCTTCCCCGACCCGTTCTCCCCGACGAGGGCGACCGTCTCGCCCTGCCGGACGGTCAGTGACACCCCGTCGAGCGCCGGGCGGCCGGTGCTTCCCGGGTACCGGAACCCGACGTCCTCCAGCGACACCTCGCGCGGGCCGGCGGGAAGCGCCGCGCCGGGCCGGGGCGTCCGGGCGGCGGCGTCGGCGGTGAAGGCCGCGAAGTCGGCGACGTACAGGCCCTGCTCGAACAGCTGGTTGGCGGCGACGACGAGCGTGCCGAGCGCCGTGCTCGCCGTGCGGATGGCGACGACCGCCGTGCCGGCGACGGCCAGCTCCACCCACCCGGCGTGGAGCAGCACGCCGAGCGTGACCAGGGTGGCGGCCATGCCGACCCCGGCGAGGGCGCGTCCGACGGTCTGGGCCCGGGCCTGGGCGATGCCGACCCTGACCTTCTCGTCGCGGAGCGCGTCGGCGAGCCGGCCGTGCTCGTCCAGCACGAGGTGCTCGGCCTGGCTGGCCCGGATCTCGGCCGCCGGGGCCCGGGCGGTGGCGAGGTCGCCGACCATGCGGAGGCGGCGGGTGAGGGTGACCGTCCGCGCCACGCTGGCGTAGCCCAGCCGGGCCGATCGGAGCACGGCGCACCCTTCGGGCACGACGGCGAGCAGCAGGACGGGGAGCAGGACCGGGTGGAGCACGGCGAGGCTTCCGGCCGCGGCGGCCACGGCGACGGCCCCGCCGAGCACCTCGACCGCGTTCCCGGTGGACTGCTGGAGGTGGTAGCGCCCGCGGTCGCGTGCCCGGTACAGACGGTCGTAGAAGGCGGGGTCGTCGAAGGCGGCGAGCTCGACGGCGAGGCTCGACTCGAGCAGGCGCTGGTCGGCGACGCGCTCCACCGCGGGGGCGATCCTCGCCTGGGCGAGGGCGGCGCCGGCGACCAGCGCCCCCCGGAGGGCGTAGGCGCCCACGACGACGGCGAGGGCGGGGATGGCGTCGGTGACCCGCTCGGGGGTCGGCTTCTCGGCCAGCAGCTCGCCCAGCACGTCGGTGGTGGCGAGGAGGCCGAAGGCGGCCGACAGCCCGGCCGCCAGCTGGAGCACCAGCACGGTCACGGCGGCCCGGGGCGCCGCCTCCCGCACGACGCCGACGACCAGGCGGAGCGTCGCCGGGAGGCGGCGGGTGAGGTCGCGCACCGGTGCGCCGCTGCCGGCGTCCGGGCCGAGCCACCAGTAGGCGCCCTCGAGCTCCTCGTCGTCGGCGTCGGCAGGCGCCTCGGGGTCGTCCACCGGGCCGGGCGTCAGGGGTCGGGGACGAGCACCGACGGGACGGCACTCTCCGGGTGCAGGCGGAGCAGCTGGTAGGCGATGCCGCCGAGGCCGGGGAGCAGCCCTGGCACGAACGCCTCGCGGGCCATCCCGCTGATGGCGCCGTGCTCCTCGATGGTGCCGACGAGGTGGGCGTCGATGACGTCCCGGTCGACGCCTGGCGGGGCCAGGCCGGCCGCGACGGCCCGCTCCATCAGCTCCCAGCAGCCGGCGTCGCCGTGGCACAGGGTGTGGTTCCACCCGAGGCCGCCCAGCCAGCAGGCGGCCGCCGCCCGGCGCACCACGTCCTCGGCCCGGGCGTCCGGGAACCGGTCGACGGCGGCCAGCCCGATCCCCGCCGCCCCGTGGCACCACATGGTGGCGACCACGCCGGCGCCGCGCAGGTCGCGCCAGCAGGCCTGGTCCCGGTCGTACAACGACTCCTCGTAGGCGTCGGCGGCGGCGGCCATCGCCGAGAAGCGGTCGTCGCCGGTGGCCCTGGCCAGGCGGTGAAGGGCCCAGCCGATCCCGGTCGCCCCGTGCGCGAAGCCACCCACGCCTTCCGGCCACTGCGCCGTCGGCCAGCACGCGCCGCCGTCGGCGTCGACCCTGGCCCGCTCGACCAGTCGCTCGCCGACGTCGGTGGCGGTGGCGAGGAAGCTGCCGTCCCCGGTGCGGCGGGCCAGGCCGAGCAGCGGGACGATGGCACCGGCCATGCCGATGACGACGTCGACGTGCTCGTCGGCCGCCACCGCAGCGGGAAGGTGGCGGGCCAGCGCCGCCGCCCGCTCGAGCCCGTCCGGCCCCGCCCGGCCGAACCGGTCGAGCGCCAGCCAGGCCCACACCTGCGACGCCATCCCGATCCAGCCCCCCGGTGCCGGCGGCCGGGCGTCGGGGACGCGCACCCGCTCGGACTCGGCCTTGTCCTCGGCCGCCCGCACGGTCCACAGCACGTCGCGGAGGAGGTCCTCGAGGCCGTCGACCTCGTCCGCCCGACCAGCGGCCACCTCGCCCTGGTAGGCCGCGAGCAGGAGCGCCACGCCGGGCGCGCCGTTGTAGACGTCGGCGCTGAGCGGGTGCACCAGCCAGCCGGTCGTGCCGAGCAGCGGGGCCACCCAGGTCACCGAGCCGTCCTCGCCCCGGATGGCGGTGCCCGGGAGCCGCCCGACGATGCCGGCGGCGAGGGCGCGGCGGCGCCGGTCGAGGTCGTCGGTGCGCAGCCGCGGGCGGGCCATGGGCTCGGCCGACGGCGTCCAGCCCTCGTTCAGGTACGCGCTCACGAGGGCCGCCCGGATCACGAGGTGCTCGAAGGCGAGGTCGGCCGTCCGCCAACGCCCGAGGGCCTCGGCGACCAGGTCCCGCTCCTCGCCGAACGTCGTCCCGCGCGGCCCGTCCAGGCGCCCGCGACCGGCTGTGGTCGTGAACATCGGGACGTCGCCGTCCAGCAGCTCCTGGACCTCGGCGGCCACCACGTCGGGCTCGGACGGGGCGCTCGACACGGCCCGGCCCTGCCTCGTGAGGAGGTCGACGGCCCGGGCCACGGCCGGCTCGGGGTCGTGGAGCGACACCGGGTGCCACAGCATGCGGGCCAGCTCCCCGTACGCCTCGGTGGCCCTCGGGACGACCCGGATCCGGCAGTCGGCGAACGGGGCGAGCAGCACCTCGAGCGCCCCGGACCGGTCGAGCGCGGCCAGGCGCGCGGTGAGCTCGGCGAACCCGTCGAGGACCTCGCCCCACCAGCGTCCGAGCTGAGGGTCGGGGCTGGGGTGGTTCTGGAGCGGACCGGTGCCCACGTCCCGGAGCTCCACCCTGGCCCGGTCGGTGCCCTCGTCCACGACGACCGGCACGGGCACGGTCGGCTGCTGGCCCGGCAGGCTGCCGATGGCCGAGGTGTCCACCCCCCGCCATCCGAGGGCGAGGCCGCGGCCGGGCAGGAGGCCGGTCCGGAGCACGGACCCGCCGACCATGGACGCGGCCCGGTCGACGGCGAGGCCGAGGCCCGACGGGGGAGGCGTGGGGTCGGGCGTGAACAGCGTCTCGCAGTCGACGACGATCGGCACCGGCCCGCAGGCGATCAGGTTCTCGGCGTGGAGGTCGGAGCCGCCGAGCAGGCGCATGACCGCCAACCAGTGGCCGAGGCCCCGGTAGAAGTGGGCCAGCTCGGCGTCGCCGTCGCACCACCGGTGGGCCACGTGCTCGGCCCAGCCCCACGCGCCGCGCGTGAGCACCGCTGGCACGCGGATGCGGGGCTCGGGCGACCACCCGGACAGCACGCGGTCGAGGAAGCCGTCGAGAGCGGCGTCGACCGCGACCGGCCGGGGCTTGTAGACGATCGTGCCCGCCGACGTGGTGACCACGGCGACGGTCTGCCCGCCCCGGTGGCTGTCGCCGGCCCCGAACGCCACGTCCACGAGCTCCGGCGGACCGGCGGCCGGGTCGGGCAGGAGCCGGCCGAGCTCGGCGCGGTCGGCCGCGAACCGTCGGGCGAGGGCGACCGCCGCGGCACACCGGTTGGCGGCCACCGTGTGCAACCGGCCGACGAGGGGCGGGTAGTGCTCCTCGAGCGACGCCCAGAACGCGGGCGACGCGGCCGAGGCGACGAACGCGGCCCAGCGGCTCTCTGGATCGGGGCCGGCCAGCCGGCCGGCGACCCGGGCCGCGTTCATCTCGAGGACGAGGACCCGCGCCGCCTTGCGGCGAACGACCTCGAGCAGCGTCGACGCCGCGCCGGCGTGGACGGCACGGCGCTCCGCGGGCGCCAGGCCGGCGACCCCGTCGAGCTCGGCCGCCAGCCCGGCGAGCGCCGGGCCGACGACGGGTTCGAGCGCGGTGGCGAGGTCGCCGGCCCGGGGCTCAGCCACGAAGGCGTCTGGCCGTCAGCAGCACTGGTTCGGGTAGGACCCCGTACAGGCGGTCCCGCACTGGCCGAACGTCTCGCACCGCAGCGTGGCCGCCGCCATCGGCTCGGCGAGCTCGACCTCGGCGTACCGGCCGCTGAACAGGGGGCCGGCGGGGTTGTCGTCGCCGGCCTCGCTCCGCCAGCGGGCCACGATCTCCTCGGTCATCTCGAGGGTCGGCATGGGCGCTCCTTCTCGTTCGGGTGCGGCGAGGGCGCGCCGCGCGGGAGGAGAGCCGGTGCCGTCGAGGCCGCCGTCCGCCGTTCCGCCGTCCCGCCGGTCGATGAGGAGCGCCGGTCGGGTACTACACGCCGTTGGACCCTCTCCGCACGTTGAGGGTGGATGTGCACCGTAGTCACGCGGCCACGGCCCGTCAACGGACGCCGCCTCGTTCCCGTCGGGCAACGGCGGCGGGCTCGGATAGCCTGGTCGGTCGCATGTTCGAGGCGCTCTCCGACCGGTTCGACGGGATCTTCCGACGCCTGCGCGGCCGCGGTCGCCTGAGCGACGACGACGTCGACGAGATCCTTCGCGAGATCCGCCTCGCCCTGCTCGAGGCCGACGTCAACTTCCGGGTGGCGCGCGGGATCGTCGCCCGCATCCGGGAGCGGGCCGTCGGGATGGAGCTCTCGAAGAGCCTCACCCCCGGCCAGCAGGTCATCAAGCTCGTCCACGAGGAGCTGGTCGGCGCCCTCGGCGGCGAGACGCTGCGGATCAGGTACGCCTCCCGGCCGCCCACCGTGGTCCTCATGGCCGGGCTCCAGGGCTCGGGCAAGACCACCAACTCGGCCAAGCTGGCCCGCTGGTTCAAGCAGCAGGGCCGCAACCCGCTTCTGATCGGGGCCGACCTCCAGCGCCCCGCCGCCGTCGAGCAGCTGCGCACGCTCGGTCGCCAGGTCGACGTCCCGGTGTTCAGCGAGCCGGGCGACCCCGTGACCACCGCCGGGGCCGGCGTGGCCGAGGCCCGCCGCCTCGGTCGCGACGTCGCCATCGTCGACACGGCCGGCCGCCTCGCCGTCGACGCGGAGATGATGGACCAGGTCCGGCGCATCTCCGAGGCCGTCTCGCCGGACTACACGTTCCTCGTCGTCGACGCCATGACCGGCCAGGACGCCGTCACCGTGGCCGAGTCCTTCCACGCCACCCTCGAGCTCGACGGCGTCATCCTCACCAAGCTCGACGGCGACGCCCGAGGCGGCGCCGCCCTCTCGGTGAAGGAGGTCGTCGGCCGGCCCATCGCCTTCGCCTCGGTCGGCGAGAAGCTGGCCGACTTCGAGCAGTTCCACCCGGACCGCATGGCCGGGCGGATCCTCGGCATGGGCGACGTGCTCACGCTCATCGAGCGGGCCGAGGAGGCCTACGACAAGGAAGAGGCCGAGGCGGCGGCGGCCAAGCTGTTCGAGGGGCAGTTCACCTTCGACGACTTCCTCGAGCAGATGCAGCAGATCAAGAAGATGGGGCCGCTCCAGCAGCTGGTGGGCATGCTGCCCGGCGTCCCCAAGGAGCTGCGCAATGCCGAGATCGACGAGCGGGAGCTGGCCAGGATCGAGGCCATCATCCACTCGATGACCCGCGAGGAGCGGGCCAACCCTGCGATCATCGACGGCTCCCGCCGCACCCGCATCGCCAACGGGAGCGGCACCAACCCCTCGGACGTCAACCAGCTGCTCAAGCAGTTCAAGGAGATGCAGCGGCTGATGAAGCGGTTCGGGGGGATGGGCACGAAGAAGCAGCGCAAGGGCCGCAAGGGCGGGCGGGTGCCCCTCGAGGTCCCCGGGCGCTAGCGACCCCACACCGACACGACGAGCGAGGACGAACAGCAGTGGCAGTCAGACTCCGCCTGATGCGGATGGGCAAGAAGCGCCAGCCGACCTACCGAGTGGTGGCGGCCGACTCCCGGTCCCCGAGGGACGGCCGGTTCATCGAGATCGTCGGCACCTACGCGCCGCGCGAGGACCCGTCCCGCATCGAGATCGACAACGAGAAGGCGGTCGGCTGGCTGCGCAACGGCGCCCAGCCCACCGACACCGTGCGCAAGCTCCTCGAGATCTCGGGGGCGTGGGGCGAGTACAAGGGCGGCGGCGCGCCGGCGCCGGCCGAGCCCGCGTCGAGCTCGTCGTGACCGACAGCGGCGCGCCCGTCGACCTCGACGACGAGCTGGACGACGACTACGACGACGAGGACGCCGGCAACCGGGTCCCCGCGGCGACCGCCCAGGCGGTGCTCGAGTACCTGGCCAAGGCCGTCGTCGACGACCCCGACGCCGTGCGGGTCGACGTGGTCGAGACCCGGAGGGGCCTGAGCCTCGAGGTGCACGTGAGCCCGTCCGACATGGGCCGCGTCATCGGCAAGCGGGGCCGGATCGCCAACGCCATCCGCACCGTCGTGCGCGCCGCCGCCGTGCGGGACGGCGTCGACGTCGACGTGGAGTTCGTCGACTAGCCGGTCTCGTCCGTGCTCGAGGTCGGCCGGGTCGTCAAGCCCCACGGCATCCGGGGCGAGGTCGTCGTCGACCTCGTCACCGACCGCCACGAGCGGCTCGACGCCGGGTCGGTGCTCGACGCCGACGGCACCGCCCTCGAGGTCGAGTCGGCCCGGCCCCACCAGCGCCGGTGGATCGTGCGCTTCGCCGGCGTGGTCGACCGCGAGGGCGCCGACCGGCTCCGGGGTGCCGTCCTGCGGGCCGAGCCGATCGACGACCCCGGCGCCCTGTGGGTCCACGAGCTGATCGGGGCCCGGGTGCGCGACCTCGGCGGCCGCGACCTCGGTCTCGTCACCGCCGTCGAGGCCAACCCGGCGAGCGACCTGCTCGTGCTGGAGTCCGGCGCGCTCGTCCCCCTCACGTTCCTCGTGAGCCGGATCGGCGCCGACCTCGTCGTGGACCTGCCCGAGGGGCTCCTCGACGACGGGTAGCGCCCGGCGGTCGCTCGGGGGCTACCCGGCCCCGAGCGCCTCGTAGGCCGGGCGGAGGGCCTGGTAGCGGGCCGCCCAGTCCACGTCGCCCCCGCCGGTGACGTGGGCCTCGAGCTGGTCGAGGTGGGCGTGCCAGCCGGCCCCGTAGCCGACGGCCGTCGCCGGCCCGAGCAGGCGGTGCACGAGGGTGACGGCCGTCCCGCCCCCGTCCCCGTCCTCGGCCAGCTCCCAGCGGACCACGGAGCGGGACTCGTCGGGGAAGTCCCACCCGTACTCGAGCACGGCCGGCGGGTCCCACACGAGCACCGTCCCCGTGCAGGTGCCGCCGTCGCCGAAGTCGAACGCCACCCGGCCGCCCTCCCGAGGCTCGAACGTCGCCTCGGTGAGCCACTGCGCCAGCCGGTCGGGCTCGGTGAGCGCGGCCCACACCTCCTCTCTCGGCACGGGGTAGCGGCGCTCGAAGCGCACGGTCCGGGTGTCGCCGTCCGGGGTGATGGCGCCGAGGGTCATGTCGTCGTCTCCCGTCGAGAGCGTTCGAGGTGGTCGCCGAGGATGTCGAGGCGGTCGGACCAGAAGCGGCGGTAGCGGTCGAGCCAGGCGTCGACCTCGGACAGGGGGGCGGGGTCGAGCCGGTAGACCCGCCGCTGCGCGTCGCCCCGCCACCGCACGAGGCCGGCCTGCCGGAGCACCCGGAGGTGGCGGGAGACGGCAGGCCGGCTCGTGGGGAAGGCGGCCGCCAGCTCGCCGGCCGTGCGCTCGCCGTCGGCGAGGAGCTCGAGGATGTGGCGGCGGGTGGGGTCGGCGATGGCCTCGAAGACCGGCGGCACCGGTCCTGTGTAACACGTCGCTTACGTAACGTGCAAGCTACAGAAGGTAGGCTGGCGGGCGGCCATGCGCATCGACGTGTTCACGATCTTCCCGGACGTCGTCGAGGCCTTCGCCGGGCGGAGCCTGCTCGGCAAGGCTCGGGCGGCCGGCGTCGTCGACGTCCGCGTCCACGACCTCCGGTCGGCGGCGACCGACCCGCACCGCTCGGTCGACGACGCGCCGTTCGGCGGCGGGGCCGGGATGGTGCTCATGCCCGAGCCGCTGTTCGGCGCGGTCGAGGCGGTCGACCCGCCCCGGCCGCTGTTCCTCCTCGGGCCGGGCGGCCGGCGCTTCGACCAGGCGACGGCCCGGGAGCTGGCCGCGTCGGCGGGGTTCAGCCTGCTGTGCGGGCGCTACGAGGGGGTCGACGACCGCGTCCGCCAGCACCTCGTGGACGGCGAGCTGTCGATCGGCGACTACGTGCTCGCCGGCGGCGAGGTGGCGGCCATGGTCGTGGTCGAGGCCGTCGCCCGCCTCGTCCCCGGCGTGATGGGCAACGCCGCGTCGGCCGAGGACGAGTCCTTCGCCGACGGGCTGCTGGAGTACCCGCAGTACACCCGCCCGGCGGTCTTCCGGGGCTGGGCCGTGCCCGAGGTGCTGCGCTCCGGCGACCACGGCCGGATCGCCCGGTGGCGGCGGGCCCAGGCCCTGGCCCGGACGGTCCGCGACCGGCCCGACCTCGTCGCCGCGCGCGGCGGCCTGACCCCCGAGGAGGTCCGGCTGTTGGAGGACGAGGCCGGGATCGCCTACCCTGGAGCGTCCCCTGACGACCCCTGTCCCGGAGCCCCCGCGCCATGAACCGCACCGACCTCGTCGACCAGTCCAGCCTGCGCGACGACATCCCCGACTTCGCCGCCGGCGACACGCTCAAGGTGCACGTCCGCGTCGTCGAGGGCAACCGCGAGCGCGTGCAGGTCTTCCAGGGCGTCGTCATCCGCCGCCAGGGCTCCGGCGTGCGCGAGTCGTTCACCGTCCGCAAGGTGAGCTTCGGCGTCGGCGTGGAGCGCACGTTCCCGGTGCACTCGCCGATCGTGGCGAAGATCGAGGTCCTGACCAGGGGCGACGTCCGCCGGGCCAAGCTCTACTACCTGCGGGACCGCATCGGGAAGGCCGCGAAGGTCAAGGAGAAGCGGACCCGCTGATCGTCCCGGGCGCGGCGCCGGCCGGGCCGTAAGGTGACCCCGTGAGCGCCGAGGACCTCGAGCGGTACGAGGCCGAGATCGAGCTCCGGCTGTACCAGGAGTACAAGGCCGTCCGGCCCATGTTCTCCTACGTGGTCGAGACCGAGCGGCGCTTCTACCTCGCCAACAACGTGAAGCGCACCGTGCACGACGAGGGCGGGCGCACCTACGTGGAGCTCGAGCTGCGGGACGCGTGGGTGTGGGACATGCACCGCGACCAGCGGTTCGTCTCGTCGGTCAACGTGGTGACGTTCAAGGACGTCAACATCGAGGAGCTGGGGTCGGAGTCGTGAACCGGCCGGCCGACCGCCGGCGCGCCCTCGGCGCGTCCGGCGAGGCGGCCGCCGCGGCGTGGTACGAGGCCAACGGCTACGAGGTGCTCGACCGGAACTGGCGGGTGCGGGAGGGCGAGATCGACCTGGTCGTGCGCCGGCACCGCACGATCGTGTTCTGCGAGGTGAAGACCCGGACGACGGACGCGTTCGGCGTCCCGGCCGAGGCCGTCACCCACGCCAAGCGCCAGCGCCTGCGCCAGCTCGCGGCGCGGTGGCTCGAGGCGTCGCCCGTGCGCCCGGCCACCATCCGCTTCGACGTGGCGTCGGTGATGGCCGGCCGCGTCGAGGTCATCGAGGGCGCGTTCTAGCGGGCGCCGGGACCCGCTTGGGTCGTGGCTAGGGGAGGCGGCCGGGCCGGCGGTCGTGGCCGTGGGCCCAGCAGGCGTGGTGCCGCGTCCGGCGGTCGTGGGCCTCGTGCGCTGTTGCCGACGCGGCCTGGGGCCCGCCGGGTCGCGTCAGCGGAGGCGTCCGGGCCGGCGGTCGTGGCGGTGGGCCCAGCAGGCGTGGTGCCAGTGGCGGCGGAGGTCGGGCGCCTCGGCCGGGATGGCGACGAGGTGGCCGACCCCCGGCTCGATGTCGTGGTTGCAGCCGGGGCAGAGGTAGGTCTTGACCGCCTGGTAGGGCTGGACGCGGCGGACCTCGACGTCCCCGTCGACCCCGATCACCCGAGGAACCCCCACAGCACGAGCGCCACGACGACCACCATGGCCGCGGCGACCATCACGTAGTCGGCCGTCGACCGGTTCTGCGGGCGGAACGGGTTGAACCCCACGCCTCCAGTATGCGGCCGCCCGCCGTCGGCGACGACGACCGTGCGCGGTGAGCGACCGTGTCCCCGAGAGGGGCGCCGGCGGCGGCGCGGTGCACGGGGGCGGCGCCGGTGCACGGGCGCGGCGCCGGTGCACGGGGGCGGCGCCGGTGCACGGGGGCGGCGCCGGTGCACGGGGGCGGCGCCGGTGCACGGGGGCGGCGCCGGTGCACGGGGCGGCGCCGGCGTTTCGGCGACGTCGGCGGGTGCCGGCCCGGTTGCCGGGGGGTCAGCGGGGCGGCATCGGCCGGATCGGCGGGCGCCGGGGCGGCGACCGCCGGACGGCGGGGCCCCGCCGCCGGGCGACGAACCCGAGGCCCATGACGACGAACCCGAGGAAGGCGACCGTGGCGGCCCCGTCCACCCGGGAGCGGGCGAGGTCGGCGCACCGGTCGCCCTCGTCGCCGGACCAGGCGACCCAGGGGATGCCGCAGTCGACGCGGGCGACGTCGCCGCCGGTGACCCTCGTCGTCGTGAACGGCACCGCGGCCATCAGCACCGCCGCTGCGGCGAGCACGACCCCCAGGAGCACGACGACCGCGCCCACCCGACGCACGGCCGCAGCGTGACCCATCCCCGCCGACACCGCAACCGCGAGCCCGGGTCGCCGTGCCGCCCGCGCCGACGGCGTTCCGGTCGCACCCCTTCGTACGCTCTCGTCGCTCGGTGGCCGGCGGACGGCCGCTTCGGAACGGCGCCCGACGCGCCGTTGTGTCACACCCCCTCCGTACGCTGTCGTCGCTCGGTGGCCGGCGGACGGCCCCTTCCAAACGGCGACGGACCCGCCGGGGAGGTACCTGTCACACCCGCTCCGTACGCTGTCGTCGCTCGGTGGCCGGCGGACGGCCGCTTGGAACGGCGCCCGACCCGCCGGAAGGTTCCTGTCACACCCCCTTCGTACGCTCTCGTCGCTCGGTGGCCGGCGGACGGCCGCCCCACCAGACGGGCCCGTCGTCCGGGTTGCCGTCACACCCTCTCCGTACGCTGTCGTCGCTCGGTGGCCGGCTCATGGCCCCTCCTCGAAACCGATCGCACCGAGGAAGGCCGCCGTGCTCGCCACCATCCCGTCCGCCACCCTGCTCGGGGTCGACGGCCATGCCGTGCTCGTCGAGGTCCACGTCTCCGCCGGCCTGCCCGGGTTCACCGTCGTCGGCCTGCCCGACACCTCGTGCCGCGAGTCGCGCGACCGGGTGCGCGCCGCCCTGATCTCGTCCGGCCTGCCCTGGCCGACCCGGCGGGTGACGGTCAACCTCGCCCCGTCCGGCCTCCGGAAGGGCGGCGCCGGCCTCGACCTGCCGATCGCCATCGGCCTCCTCGTCGCCTCCGGCCACCTGCCGGTCGAAGCGGTCGACGGCTGCTCGTTCCTCGGTGAGCTCGGCCTCGACGGCGAGCTCCGGCCCGTCCCCGGCGTGGTCCCCCTGGTCGACGCCCTCCCCGGCCGCGTCGCCGTCGTCCCGGCGGCGTGCGAGGCCGAGGCCCGCCTCGTCGGCCGTCACCACGTCCGGGCCGTCCGCACCCTCGCCGAGCTGGTCGGCGCGCTCACCGGCGACGTGCCATGGCCCGAGCCGGCCGACCCGCCGCCGGCCGTCGACGAACGCCCCCCGCCCGACCTTGCCGACGTGCGCGGGCACGCGCTCGGCCGCCTCGCCGTCGAGGTCGCCGCCGCCGGCGGCCATCACCTGCTGATGGTCGGGCCGCCGGGGTCCGGGAAGACCATGCTCGCCCGCCGCCTGCCCGGCCTCCTCCCGCCGCTCGACCGCGACGAGGCCCTGGAGGTGACCCGCGTCCACTCGGCCGCCGGCCTCCCGCTCCCGGCCGGCGGGCTGATCCGGCGACCACCCCTGCGCCAGCCCCACCACTCGTCGTCGATGGTCTCGCTGGTCGGCGGGGGCGCCGGTTGGCTCCGACCCGGGGAGGCGAGCGCGGCCCACTGCGGCGTGCTCTTCATGGACGAGCTGGGCGAGTTCCCGGCCAGCGTCCTCGACGCGCTCCGCCAGCCGTTGGAGGACGGCGTCATGCGGGTCCACCGGGCAAAGGCCAGCGTGACCTACCCGGCCCGCTTCCTGCTGGTGGCGGCGATGAACCCGTGCCCGTGCGGCCAGGGCGGGCCTCCCGGCTCGTGCCGGTGCACCGACGCCGCCCGCGCCCGCTACCAGCGCCGCCTCTCCGGCCCGTTGCTCGACCGGTTCGACCTCCGCGTCGAGATCACCCGGCCCGACGTCTCGCACCTCCTCGGCGGCACCACCGGCGAGTCGTCGGCGACCGTGGCCGAGCGGGTGGCCGCCGCCCGCCGGAAGGCTCGTGCCCGGGGGTGCCGGTCGAACGGCGAACTGCCGGCCCGCGTCCTCGACGATCTCGCCCCGCTGTCGTCGGCGGCGTCGGAGGCCCTCGAGCGGGCACTCGTCACCGGCCGACTGAGCGCACGGGGGCTCCAACGGGTGCGGCGGGTGGCGCTCACCCTCGCCGACCTCAGAGGCGACGAGCCGCCGCTCGCCGAGGACCACGTCTGCCTCGCGCTCGCCCTGCGGGCCGAGGTCGGCGACCACGCCGAGGCGGTCGTGGCATGAAGTCGGTCGACGGCATGCCGGCCCCGGCGGCCGGGCTCCCCACCGAGGCCTATGCGGTCGCGCTCGCCGCCCTGCCGGCTATGGGGCCGAGCCGTCTGCTCGCCCTCCTGCGCCGCCTCGCCCCCGCCGCGGCCTGGGCGCAGGTCCTCGCCGGCCGGGGGAGCGCGGACGCGGCCCTCGCCGCGTCGTGGCGCGCCGCCGCGACCCGGCTCGCTCCCTCCGAGCTGTGGGACCGGTGCCGGGCCGCCGGCATCGGTGTCAGCCTCCTCGGGTCGGCCAGCTACCCGGCGGTGCTGGCCGCCGACCCGGTGCCGCCGGCGGTCGTGTTCATCCGGGGCGACCCCGCCGCGGTGGACGGGCCGCGCGTCGCCGTCGTCGGCACCCGGCGCTGCTCGCGGTACGGACGGGACGTCGCCGCCCGGCTCGCGCGCGACCTCGCCGACGCGGGCGTCCGGGTGGTGTCCGGGCTGGCGCTCGGCATCGACGGGGCCGCCCACGCCGGCGCACTGGCCGCCGGGTCGGCGCCGCCGATCGGCGTGGTCGGCAGCGGCCTCGACGTCGTCTACCCCCGCCGGCACGCCGGCCTGTGGGACGACGTCGCCCGCGCCGGTCTCCTGCTGAGCGAGGCGCCGCCCGGGGCGCGGCCCGAGCCGTGGCGCTTCCCCGCGCGCAACCGCCTCCTCGCCGCGCTGGCCGACGTGGTCGTCGTCGTCGAGTCCCACGCCGCGGGCGGGTCGATGCTGACCGTCAACGAGGCGGTCGCCCGCGACCGGCCCGTCATGGCCGTGCCCGGCCCCGTCGTCAGCCCGGCGTCGGCCGGCACCAACGACCTCCTCGCGTCGGGCGCCCACGTGGCCAGGGACGCCGGCGACGTCCTCGCCCTGCTCGGGATGGAGCCGGGCGGCCGGCGGGCCCGGGACGAGTCCCGGCCACCACCGTCGGCCTCCGACGCGACCGTCCTCGACGCACTCGGCTGGCAGCCGGCGACGACCGACGAGGTGGCGACCGCGGCCGGCGTCGACCTCGCCACGGCCGCCGTCGCCCTCGAGCGCCTCACCGCCGCCGGGTGGGTCGCGTCGACGGGCGGGTGGTGGGAGCGGGTCGCCGGCGGCGGGCGGGCCGGAGAGGGATCGCGGCGCCGTGATACGTGACTCCTGCGCTGTTGCGCCGCCGACCCACGTGGCGCGAACGATGGACGCACGGCGGACGACGCCGTGGGCTCGGCCGCGACGGCCGAGGGAGAGGGGAACGACCGATGACACACGGGCACGACCTCGACGCGCCCTGCTTCGTGGCGCCGAGCCCGGAGCTGCGCGAACGCCTCCGGGCGACCCTGGGGACCCTCCGCACCGCCGCCGGCGCGGCCGGCGTGGGCCCGCAGATGCTCACCGTCAGGGGCCCGATCTCGCCGGGCCTGAACGACGGCCTCATCTATCCGGGCACGCACCTGCCCGCCGGCACCCCACTGGCGCTGGCCCGCCGCCAGGCGGCCGACCGGGCGCCCCTGCGGGACGCGGTGAAGGTCATCGTGGTGCTCGTGGACTTCGACGACGCGCCGATGGCGAACGACAAGGCGCACTACGAGGAGCTGTTCTTCTCCACCGGCACGCGCCCGAACGGCAGCGTGAACGACTACTTCCGCGAGGTGAGCGGCGGGCTGCTGTCGATCGAGGGCGAGGTCGCCGGGCCCTACCGGCTGCCCCGGCCGGTGAGCGAGTACGCCAACGGGGCGGCGGGCACGGGCGGGGCGGCGCCGAACGCGAGGACGATGGCAGAGGACGCGGCGTCGGCCGCCGACGCGGACGTCGACTTCGCCCCGTACGACAACGACGGCAACGGCTTCGTCGACGCGTTCATCGTCGTCCACGCCGGGCAGGGCGCCGAGTCGACCGCCAGCAACGACGACATCTGGTCGCACAAGTGGGTCTTGGCCAGCGGCGAGCTCCCGGTCGACGGAGCCAAGATCTACGCCTACCTGACCGTCCCGGAGGACTGCGGCATCGGCGTCTGCTGCCACGAGCTCGGCCACCTGCTGTTCGGCTGGCCGGACCTGTACGACATCGACTACTCCTCGAACGGGGTGGGCAGCTGGTGCCTCATGGGCGACGGCAGCTGGAACGGCAGTGGCGACGTCCCCGCCCACCCGTCGGCCTGGTGCAAGGTGAGCCAGGACTGGGTCACGGTCGTGAACCACACCGCCAACGAGAAGGTCGACGTCGACGCCGTGCAGTCGTCCCGGACGGTCCACCGGCTCTGGAAGGACGGCGCCGACGGCCAGGAGTACTTCCTCGTCGAGAACCGCCAGCGCACCGGCTACGACCGCGAGCTGCCGTCGGACGGCCTGCTCATCTGGCACGTGGACGACTCGATCGAGGGCAACGCCGACGAGAGCCACTACCGGGTCGCGCTCGTCCAGGCCGACGACCGACGGGACCTCGAGCGGGGCGCCAACCAGGGTGACGACGGCGACCCGTTCCCCGGCAGCGGCGGCATCACCGCGTTCACGACGACCTCGTCGCCGAGCTCCCGCTCCTACGCCGGCCTGGCCACCTGCGTGGCCGTGACCGACATCGGGGCGTCCGCGGCGTCGATCTCCACGTCCATGGCCGTCACCTGCCCGACGCTTCCGGCGGTCACCGAGCCGACGGTGCGCAAGGGGTCGCGGGGCCCGGCCGTCGAGAAGCTCCAGCGCCTGCTGGGCCAGGCCGGGTTCGACGCCGGCACGGTCGACGGCGTGTTCGGCACCAACACCGTGAAGGCCGTGCGGGCCTTCCAGAAGGCGAACGGGCTGGTGGTCGACGGGGTCGCGGGGCGGGCGACGTGGGCGGCCCTGCTGGCCGCCACGGCCACGTGAGCGGCCGCACGGTCGGATGGCCGGCGCTCGGGCGACCCGGGAGCGGGAGGCCGCGATGGTGAGCATGGCCGAGAACTGGGCGGACGTGGCCGGCACGGTCGCCCGGGTGGCGCCGAGCGAGCGGGAGGGGTTCGTCGCCGTCGACGTGGCCGTCGACCGGGTCGAGCCCGTGGCCGGGGTCGCCAACCTCCTCGAGGGCACCGAGGGCCAGACGGTGACCGTCCAGCTGCCCGTCGAGCTCGCCGACTCGGCGGGGGTCGAGGTGGGTGCGCCGGTCGCCTGGCGGCTGCGGCGGGGCGGCCTCGAGGACGTGTTCGCCGACCCCGACCGGCTCGTCGCCGACTACGGCGACGACGCCTTCGCCTGACGCGGCCGCACGGAGCGCACGTGGTCGAGACCTTCTACCAGACCTTCGGTCAGGTGAGCTTCACGCTCCTCGGCCTGTGGATGGCCGTCGCCGGCGCCCGCTACGACCGTTGGGCGCCGAGCCCGGCCCACCGCCGGATGGCCTACGGCGTGTTCCTCCAGTTCGCGCTCCCCGCCGTGATGAGCGTGTTCACCCTCGTCGCCCCGGACGAGCCCGTCGTCTGGCACGTCACCTTTGCGGTCGCCGCCGGCCTGGGCGTCGTCGGCATGCTCCTCCTGCGCGCCGCCGACGACCCCCGGGTGGGCCGCTCCGGCCTCCTCAGCGCGGCCAACACGGCGGCGGCCGTCGTCTACGCGGTCGTCGCCGTCGTGGCGCTGGTCCCGAGCGACGTGCTGGGCGACGCCCTCGGCGTCGACCCGCTCCGCCTCGAGGCCGGCCTGCTGACCCTGCTCGTGTTCCTCGGGGTCAACGTCGGGTGGCTCCTGTTCGACGACGCGCCCCGCCCGTCCGACCGCGCCGCTGGACCCTTCTAGGCGGGCACCCCGGTGGACGAGCTGCGCCGCCCGCTCTTCGTCGTCGCCATCGTCCTCGTCGCGCTCGTCGTGTGCGTCGAGCTCGGCACCGGCGGCGTGCTGCGGGCCAAGGCGGCCGACACCGCCGAGCTCGTCCGCGTCATGGAGGAGGACCTCGACCCGCCGGTCACCGACCCCGACGAGCAGCTCGAGCTGCTCGAGCAGATGCGGGAGCTCGACGAGGACGAGGACCCGCCCGGCCTCGGCATCCCCTACCTCGCGCTGGTCGACGGCCTGCTGCTGTTCGTCGTCGTCCTCATCGGGCTGTCGCTGATCGTCCCCGAACGGGTCCACGGCCGGGTGCAGGGGATCGTCACCTTGATCGTGTCGTTCCTCGTGGCCGTGCTCGGCATCGTGCTGCTGATCGTCGCCGTCCTGGCGCTGCTGCTGATGGTGTCGCTGTTCCTGTCGGTGCCCTTCGGGACCTTGACCTACCTCGCCATCTTCGGCTTCTTCGACCGCGGCGGGGCGACGCTCGCGCTCGGCCTGCTGCTCCTGCTGAAGCTGGCCTTCACCGTGTGCCTGCTGCTCGCCCACCAGCGCTTCGCGCAGAACAAGGGCCTGGTCCTGCTCGTCGTCACCTCGTTGGTGCTGAACCTGGTCGTCAGCTTCCTGCACGGGCTGGTGCCGCTCTTCCTCGTCAGCATCACCGACGCCGTCGCCGCCATCGTGGTCGCGGTAGTCGCCATCGTCTGGGCGATCGTGCTGCTGATCGGGGCCATCGTGTCGATCGTCAAGGTGCTCCGCCTTTCCCGGGGCGGCAGCGCCGGCACCAGGGAGCCCACCGCCGGCACCACGACGACGACACCCGCCCCGACGAGCTGATCGCTCGCCCGACACCGGCCGCGCCCGGACCACCGTCCGCTGACGACGAGCCGACGCGCCCCGCCGGTCGGCGCGACCCGCCTGCGACGAGAGCCGGCGCACGCCCCGGTCCGCACGGGCCGGCACCGGCCAGGAGCCGGCGCGCACCCTCGTCGGCGCGACCGGCCTGCGCCTGCGAGCCGGCGCACCCGCGGCCTCGCACGGCCAGCACCGACCGGTCCGCATCGGCAGCGTCACCGTGGTCCTTGCCGTCGGCGCCTCGTGATCCGGCCGATCGAGGTGCCGCGCGCGCCCGCGCCCGCCGTCCCTCGACCGACCGTCGGGCGATCGATCCGCCCCGGCCCGCCCCGGCCCGCCCCGCTCGGCGCGCTACGGGATCGTGACCAGGCAGCCGGACAGGCAGGTCAGCGTCACCGTGCCGCCCTCGCCGAACAGGTCGAGGGCGATGTCCTCGCCTGCCGCGAACGGACCCTCGGTCTGGTCGAGGGCGCCCTCCTGCACGACCTTCGCCTCGTCCACCGTCCCCGCCACCACCCGCAGGTCGACGATGCGCACGTCGCCCGGCACGTCGATGGCGCACGCGAACCCGCCCTGGGCCCGGAAGTTGACGCCGTCGAAGCAGGCCGACGACACGTCCTCCCGCTCCAGCCGGCGGTCGCCGCCGAGCAGGTCCCGCACGTCGCCGAGCAGGCCGTCGGGGTCGGGCTCGACCCTCCCGTCCCCACGCGCGCCGATGGCGACGGCGGCGCCGAACAGCACCACCGCCGCCACCACGACGGCCACGAGGACCTTGACGTTCACGCCACCGCCGTCACGGCCCGGAGAAGTCGTCGAACTGCTCGTCGAACTGGTCCTCGAGCACCTCGACCGGGATCGTCAGGTCCGTGGCGGCGAAGTCGCAGATGACCGGCTGGATGTCGCAGATGCTGATGCCGGGGTCGAACGTCACCGTCGGCGTCCCCGGCGCCGGGCAGGGGGCCGTGGCCAGCGCGGCCCCCTCGTCGGTCGCCGGCTGGCCGGGGAACGGTGCCTGGAGGGCGATGCAGTCGTCGGGCCCGGGCACCACGGCCGGGTCGACCGGGCTGATCGAGGCGACCGTCACGCCGAGCGCCTGGAGCTGGCTGACGGCCTGGGACTGCGGGAGGCCGATCAGGTCGGGCATGGTGACCGGGTCGGCGACCTCGGGCTCGTCGTCGTCCCTCGTGAGGAAGAAGGCGACGACCGCGATCACGAGGACCGCGGCGGCCGCGGCCGCCACGATCCACCACGGGAACTTCTTCTTCGGCGCGGCGGCGGCGACGGTGAACGCCACCGTCGGCCCCTGGCTG
>DASWMK010000175.1 GCA_036399815.1 Acidimicrobiales bacterium | reverse complement strand
GGCCTCCAGAACACGACCGTCGGCGAGCTGCGGTCGCTGTGGTCGCGCATCGAGGACCTGGGGTTCGACTGGATCTCGATCTGGGACCACCTGTACGCCGGCGACCTCACCGGGCCCCACTCCCTCGAGGCCGTCGCCATGCACGCCGCCCTCGCCCTGTGCACCGAGCGGGTGCGGTGCGGGTCGCTCGTCTACTGCGCCGCCTTCCGCCACCCGGCCGTGCTGGCCAACGCGGCCGTCACCATCGACCACCTGAGCGGGGGCCGGGCCGAGCTCGGCCTCGGCGCCGGCTGGGCCGAGCCCGAGTTCCGGGCCCACGGCATCCCGTTCCTCCCGCCCGGCGGCCGGGCCGACGTGCTGGAGGAGTCGGCCAGGTGCGTGCTCGCCCTGCTGCGCGACGAGGTGGCCGGCTTCGACGGCCGCCACTTCCGCCTGGACGGCGCCCGCCTGGAGCCGCGGCCGGTGCGGGACCGCCTCCCGCTGTGGATCGGCGGCGGCGGCGAGCGGCGCACCCTGCGCCTGGCCGCGGAGGTGGCCGACGGCTGGAACGTGCCGTTCGTGTCCCCCGAGCGCTTCGCCGAGAAGCGGGCCGTCCTGCACCGCCACTGCGAGGCCGTGGGGCGGGACCCGGCCGAGATCCGCACGGCCGTCAACGTGGCCCTGTGCTGGACCGAGGAGCAGCTGGTCGAGCAGTTCGGGGGGCTCACCGAGAAGGTCAGGCCGGGCGTGCTGGGCGGCTCGGACCAGGAGCTGGCCGACCGGGTCGGTGCCTACGAGGCCGCCGGCGCCGACCGGGTGATCGTCGCCATGCGGGCCCCATGGGACGTCGAGGGCATCGAGCGGTTCGCGTCGGTCGTCGGGCTGGGCCGGTGAGCGTCCTGGCGGTCGGGCCCGAGCCGTTCGACGGGCCGGACGTGCAGGCGCTGCTCGACGCCCTGGCCGACGAGCTGGACGAGCGCTACGGCGGCGACGACCCCACCTACCGCACCGAGGTGTCGGCCGCCCAGTTCGCGCCGCCCGGCGGCCGGTTCCTCGTCGGGCGGGTGGGCGGCGAGGCGGTGGCGTGCGGCGGCGTGCGCCGGCTGGAGCCCGGGGTGGGCGAGATCAAGCGGATGTACGTCCGGCCCGACCACCGGGGCCGGGGCCTGTCCCGCCCGCTGCTCGCCGCCCTGGAGGACGCCGCCCGCGACCTCGGGTACGCGACCGTCCGCCTGGAGACGGGCGAGCCCCAGCACGAGGCCGTCCGCCTCTACGAGTCGTCCGGCTACCACCGCATCCGGCCCTACGGCCGCTACGCCTGGTCCCCGGTCAACCTCTGCTTCGAGAAGGCGGTCGGCTGATGCTCCCTCCGGGGTTCCGGTTCGGCGTGGCGACGGCCGGTTTCCAGGTCGAGGGCGGCTACAACCGCCCGGGCGGGCCCCGCAACAACTGGCACGACTGGGAGGCGGCCGGGCGGGTCGAGCCGTCGGGCACCGCGCTCGACTTCTGGCACCGCTACGAGGACCACCTCGACCGGGCCGTGGCCGCCGGCTGCGACGGGTTCCGGCTGTCGGTCGAGTGGGCCCGCTGCGAGCCGGCCGACGGCGAGGTCGACACCACCGCCCTCGACCACTACGCGGCGATCCTCGACGCCTGCCGCGCGCGGGGCCTCCAGCCCCTCGTCACCCTCCACCACTTCACCCACCCGCACTGGCTGGGCGACCGGTTCTGGACGACGGTCGACGCCCCCGAGCGCTTCGCCGGGTGGGTGCGCACCGCCGTCGCCCACCTCGGCGACCGGTGCCGGCACTGGGTGACGGTGAACGAGCCGAACGTGCTCGCCGTGCAGACGTGGCTCTCGGGCACGTTCCCGCCCGGCAAGGTGCTGTCGGTCGGCGACTGCGTCCGCACGCTCGACCACCTCCTCGCCGGCCACGTGCTCGCCTACGACGTGATCCACGGCGCCGACCCCGGCGCCGTCGTGTCGACCAACACGTACTCGCTGTCGGTGTACGAACTGGACCGGCTCCTCGTCGACGTGCTGCTGGCCCGCCGCCACGGCGTGGCCCGGGCCGACCTGCGGCCCTGGCTGCTCGAGCGCCGGGCCGAGCACGAGGGCCGGGTGGAGCCGTACGTGCGGCGGGCCCGGCTGCGGGAGGCCGCCCTGCGGCTGTGGGCCAAGGCGGCCCTGCCGCTCGAGCAGGCGCTGCCGAGGGCCGTCGCCGCCGTCTACGACAGCCCGTCCGCCTGCACCCTCGACGTCGCCCAGCTCGACTTCTACGCGCCGGTCACCGCCGGGCACCTGCGCCTCCCGTTCGCGGCGACGAGCGGGCCGCGGTCGGCCCTGCCGGCCCGCATGCTGTGGGACGACGCGCCCGACCCGGCGGCGTTCGCGGCGTGGACGGGGTGGGCGGCCGACGCCGGCCTGCCGGCGTGGGTGGCGGAGAACGGCATGTGCAACCGGGTGCGGGACGGCCGCTCGTACGCCCGCATGGACGGGTGGACGAGGGACCGCTACCTCCGCACCCACCTCGCCGCCGTCGTCGGCCTGCTCGACGCCGGCGTGCCCGTCGGCAGCTACTACCACTGGACCCTCGCCGACAACTACGAGTGGGGCTCCTACGAGCCCCGCTTCGGCCTGTACGGGGTGGACCGCGAACGGGGCGGGCGGTGGAGCGACCGGGACAGCATGGGCGTCGACGCCGCCGGCACGTTGCGGCGGCTGGCCGACGGGCTGCGGGCCGGCGACCGCTCGGTGCTGCTCGCCCGGCGCTGAGCCGTGGCCGAGGCCGACCCCGACCTCCCCGGCCTCCCCGGCCTCCCCGGCCTCCTGGTCGACCCGCTGACCGGGGCCACCGTCGCCGTCGCCCCCGCCCGCCAGGACCGGCCCGACCGGCCGGCCGGCTGCCCGTTCTGCGTCGGCGGGCTCGAGGCGCCCGAGCGCTAC
>DASWMK010000174.1 GCA_036399815.1 Acidimicrobiales bacterium | reverse complement strand
TGCCAGCTGGCCCCGCTCACCAACGTCGAGCCGCTGCCCGTGCCCGGCGTCGACCGGCTGGTGTTCGTCACCCACTGGCCGGCCGAGCGGGTGCGGGCCGACCTGAAGGGCGCGCTGGCCGCCGTCGACGTCGAGCTGCGGTGGTCGAGCTGGAACACGGGGGTGGCGACGCGGGGCGGCGCCTCGTTCCGGGTCGTCGTCCACCCGGCGCCCGAGGCGGTGACGGTCGGCAGCCGCCCGGCGTTCCCTACCGCGTCGACGGGGTCGACGGTCGTGGAGCTCGCCGCGCCCTGAGGTCGGCGACGGCCCGCACGACGTCCTGGCGGTCGACCACCTCCTGGTCGCCGCCCCGCAGCGGCCGCAGGGTGACCGTGCCGGTGGCCGCCTCGTCCTGGCCGACGATGACGGCGACGGCCGCGCCCGACCGGTCGGCCAGCTTCATCTGCGCCTTCATCGACCGCTGGTCCCAGGCCCGGTCGGTGGCCAGGCCGGCCCGGCGGAGCTCGGCGGTGATCGCCCGCGCGTGGGTGCCGCCGGTGACGTCGACCACGAACGCGTCGAGCCGGGGCGGCGGCGCCGGGAACACGCCCTCGGCGTCGCAGGCGAGCAGGACCCGCTCGATGCCCGACCCGAAGCCCGTCCCCGGCGTGGGCGGCCCGCCCAGCGCCTCGCTCAGCCCGGCGTAGCGGCCGCCGCCCATCACCGTGTTCTGGGCGGCCTCGAGCGCGGTCGACTGCAGCTCGAAGGTGGTGTGGGTGTAGTAGTCGAGGCCCCGCACCAGCCGGGGCTCGACCCGGAACGGGATGCCGAGCTCGCGGAGGCCGGTCTGCACCCGCTCGAAGTGGGCGGCGGCGTCGTCGCTCAGGTGGTCGAGGATGCTCGGGGCGTGGGCGACCACCGACCGGGAGGCGTGGCGCTTGGAGTCGAGGACCCGCAGCGGATGGGCGTCGACCTTCTCCCGGTCCTCCTCGGCCAGGTCGCCCCGGTGCTCGTCGAGGAAGCGGCGCAGCACGTCGAGGTAGGCGGCCCGGCCGGCCCGGTCGCCCATCGAGTTCACGAGCAGGTCGATGCCGGTCAGGCCGAGCGAGCGCAGGAACTCGTGCCCGACGGCGATGACCTCGACGTCCACGTCCGGGTCGTCGGGCCCCAGCACCTCGACGCCGAGCTGGTGGTGCTGGCGCAGGCGGCCGGCCTGCGGGCGCTCGTAGCGGAAGCAGGGGGCGACGTACCAGGCCTTGAACGGGGTGGGCGGGCGGTGCTGGACGAAGGCCCGCACGACCGACGCCGTCCCCTCGGGGCGGAGGGCGATGCGGCGGCCGCCCTTGTCGAGGAAGTCGTACATCTCCTTGCGGACGACGTCGGTGCCCTCCCCGACCCGCTGGAACACGGCGAGGTCCTCGAAGGCCGGGCTGACGAGCAGCCCGTAGCCGGCCCGCTCCACGTGCCCGGCGAACCGGGCGAGCAGCGCCTCCCACCGGGCCGCCTCGTCGCCGAAGACGTCCCGCGTCCCGATGGGCGCCGTGAACTGGGGCACGACGCCGCAGGTTAGTGGCCGGCCTCCTCGCGGACGGCGAGCAGGATCTCGACCTCCACGAGGTCCTTGCGGCGGCCGGCCGCCCGCTTCATCCGGATGAGGTCGTCCAGGGCGACGACGTCGACGACGAGGCCGTCGCCCAGGTCCAGCCGCTCGGCGCCGGCCGCGAGGTCCTCGTAGCCGGCCGTGCCGCTCGGCAGCCCGAGCACGTCGAGGGACCCGGCCGACGTCGTGAACGTGAAGTTGCAGCCGGCGGCCAGCGTCCTCGCGTCGAGCAGGAAGGGGACGTCGTCGTCGACCCCCCGGAGGCGGGCGTCGAGGGAGCGGAGGGCGCTCGCCAGGCGCTCCAGGTTCTCGGCGTCCCTCGCGCAGCAGACATCGGTGTCGTTGGTGACCGTCGGCGACCCGTGGACCCGGCCGGCAAGCCCGCCGACGAGCACGAAGCGGACGTCGTGGTCGACGAGCGCGCGGAGCGCGCCGAGCGGGTCGAAGGCCGGGGTCACCGGAGGCGGGCGGCAGCGACGGCCCGGTCGAACCGGCCGATGGCCCGGCCCTCCTCCACGGCCAGGGCGACCCGCTCGGGGACGGGCATGGCCAGCAGGCGGCGGATGGCCGAACGGTCGATCCGGGGATCGGGGGCCGCCGCGGCGGGCGTCACCGCCAGCTGGTGGCCGCAGGCCTCGACCAGGCGGGCGAACGTCGCCAGGTCGGGGGTGACCCGGCCGGACTCGTAGCGCGCCACCGCGGCCTTGGACGTGCCGGCCCGCTCGGCCAGCTGGCGCTGGGTCAGGCCGGCCCGGCGGCGGGCCTCCCGGAGCGTCGCACCCAGGTCCACCGCGCCAGTATGCCGCAGCCGGCATCGGGGCGCACCGGCGGTGCCGGGCTGGGAGACTGCGGCCATGACGACGACCCGTGTCGAGCGCGTCCCGCGGGAGGGCGGCGCCTTCGACCTCCACCTCTGGCTCCCCGGCGCCGGCCGGGGGCCGGGGATCGTGCTCGTGCAGGAGATCTTCGGCGTCAGCTCGTTCATCGAGGCCGTCGCCGAGCGGCTGGCCGAGCGCGGCTACGTCGTCGGCGCGCCCGACCTCTACTGGCGCACCCGCCCCGGCTACCGGGCCGACCACGACGAGCGGGGGCTGAACGAGTCGCTCGCCGCCGTGCAGGAGCTGGACATCGGCAAGGCCGTGGAGGACTGCGTCGCCGGCCTCGACCACCTCGCCGGGCTCGACGAGGTCGACGGCCGGCCGGCCATCCTCGGCTACTGCCTCGGCGGCACCCTCGCCTTCGGGGCGGCGGCCGCCGGCGACCCGGCCTGCTGCGTCAGCTACTACGGCTCGGGCGTGCCCGACCAGCTCGACCTGCTCGGCTCGGTCACCTGCCCCACGCTCTTCCACTTCGGCGACGCCGACCCCTACATCCCCTTCGAGGGCGTCGAGCGGCTGCGGGAGGCCATCGCCGGCGAGGAGCGGTTCGAGCTGAACGTCGAGCACGCCGGGCACGCGTTCGAGAACCACGACGCGCCCATGTTCCACGTCGAGGCGGCGGCCCGGTCGGCGTGGGACCGCACGGTCGCCTTCCTCGCCGCCCACCTGCCGGCGGCGGCCGGCGAGCCGGCCCGCTAGGCCGGCGAGGTGGCCGAGTTCCGCCCCATCCGCCGGGCTCGGGCGGGCGGCCCCGACCTCTCCGGGTTCGAGGGCGTCCACCTCACCCTCCGGGCCGGCCTCGAGGAGCTGACCGCCGCGGTCGGCGCCTGGCGGCCGGGCGACGCGGCGACGGCCGCCGTCCTCCACCGGCTCTGGCACCACTTCGCCAAGGGCCTGCACCACCACCACGTCGGCGAGGACGACCTCGTCTGGCCCGCCCTCCGCGCCGCCGCGCCCGGCTTCGCCGAGCAGGAGGAGCGGATGCGGTCCGAGCACGCCGACGTGGACGGCCACCTCGGCGAGGCCGACACCGCCTTCGCCGCCTTCGCCGAGCGGCCCGACGAGGCGTCGGCCGAGCGGCTCAGGGTCACCCTCGGCCGGCTCGGGGCGTCGCTCGAGGAGCACCTGCGCCACGAGGAGGACGACGTGCTCCCGCTGATCAACGAGCACCTCGCCGCCGACGCCTGGCGCCGCATCGACACCCAGCTGCTCCGCCGGCTCCCGTTCCGGGACCTGGCCGTCGCCGTCGGCTCGATCGACGACGCCATCCGCCGCAACCCCGAGGCCCTGGCCGCCATGCCGGCCCCGCCCCTGCCGGTGCGGGCCCTGCTGGCCGTCGCCTGGCGGCGCCGGTTCGCCCGGCTGGTCGCCCCGATCAGGAAGGCCGGGTAGCGCCGGTCACGAAGGCCGGGGCGGCGCCGGCGCCGGCCGCAGCCGGGACGCCCGATCCGGCGCTCAGCCGCCGCGGCCGGGGAGGACCCGGTGGGCGTCGTACACGCCGTCGATGCCCTTGATCGTCCCGATCAGCGAGTCGAGGTGGGACGCGTCGCCGAGCTCGAAGTCGAAGCGCATGGTGGCGATGCGGTCCGAGCCGGTGTTCGTGGTGCAGGACAGGATGTTGACGTGGTGGTCGGCCAGCGCGGCCGACACGTCCCGCAGGAGCCGAGACCGGTCGAGCGCCTTCACCTCGACGGAGGCGACGAACACGCCGGGGCCGGACTCGTCCCACTCCACGTCGATCAGGCGGTCGCCCTGGCCGGCCGACAGCGAGACGGCGTTGGCGCAGTCGGCCCGGTGGACCGACACGCCCCTCCCCCGCGTGACGAAGCCCATGATGGCGTCGCCCGGGACCGGCGTGCAGCAGCGCGACAGCCGCACCATCACGTCGTCCAGGCCCTCGACGTGCACGCCGGCCGTCGCCCGCCTGGACGGCGAGCGCCGCACCGGCTGGGTGGC
This sequence comes from Acidimicrobiales bacterium, assembly GCA_036399815.1. Lineage (NCBI taxonomy): Bacteria > Bacillati > Actinomycetota > Acidimicrobiia > Acidimicrobiales > Acidimicrobiales bacterium. The sequence continues at coordinate 38,258 of DASWMK010000174.1, read as the reverse complement.
GGTGGTCGGCAGCTGCTCCTCGGCGTCGCCGTCCCGCAGCGCCCGGCCCACCCGCTGGGCCACCGCCTTGGCCGACACGTGGTTCTCGCCGACGGCGGCGTGGAGGGCGTCGAGGTCGGCGTAGTTCATGGCCTTGGCCACGTCGAGCAGGACGGCCGAGCCCTGGAGCTTCTGCACCGGCAGGCCCTCGCGGCGCAGCGCCTTGATCAGCTCGTCCTTGCCCGCCGCGGTGGCGTCCTCCCGCCGCTCCCGGGAGAACCACTGCTTGATCTTGTTGGCCGCCCTCGGGGTGGCCACGACCTTCAGCCAGTCCCGTGACGGGCCCGCGCTCTCGGCCTTCGAGGTGACGACCTCGACGGTGTCGCCCGACGCCAGCTTCGAGTCGAGGGGCACGAGGCGGCCGTTCACCTTGGCCCCGATGCAGGTGTGGCCGACCTCGGTGTGGATCGAGTAGGCGAAGTCGATCGGCGTGGCCCCGACCGGCAGGGTGACGACCTTGCCCTTCGGGGTGAACACGAAGACCTCGTCCTGCTCGAGGTCGAACTTCAGGTTCGCCATGAAGGCGGCCGGGTCGCCGATCTCCTGCTGCCAGTCGATGATCCGGTTCAGCCAGGCGATGTCGAGCGAGTGCTCCTTGTAGCTCCAGTGGGCGGCCACGCCGTACTCGGCCCGCACGTGCATCTCGGTGGTGCGGATCTGGACCTCGATGTGCTTGCCCTGGGGCCCCACCACCGTCGTGTGCAGCGACTGGTAGAGGTTGAACTTGGGCATGGCGATGTAGTCCTTGAACCGCCCCTGCACCGGCTTCCAGGTGGCGTGGATGGACCCCAGCGCGGCGTAGCAGTCCTTGACCGACTCGACGATGACCCGGATGCCGACGAGGTCGAAGATCTCGTCGAACTCCTTGCCCCGCACCACCATCTTCTCGTAGATGCTCCACAGGTGCTTCGGCCGGCCGGTGACCGTCGCCCGGATGCCGAGCTCCTCCAGCCGCTCCCGCACCTGGTCCAGCACCTGGTCGAGGTAGAGGGCCCGCTCCGGCGCCCGGGACGACACCATGTGGTCGATCTCGGCGTAGCGCTTCGGGTGCAGCGCGGCGAAGGCCAGGTCCTCCAGCTGCTGCTTGATGTCCTGCATCCCGAGGCGGTGGGCCAGCGGGGCGTAGATGTCGAGGGTCTCGCTCGCCGTGCGCTCCTGTTTGTGCTCGGGCATGGCGGCGAGGGTCCGCATGTTGTGGAGCCGGTCGGCCAGCTTGATGATGAGGACCCGCAGGTCCTTCGCCATCGCCACCAGCATCTTGCGCATGGTGGCGGCCTGCTGGGCCTCGCGGGAGTCGAACTTGACCCGGTCGAGCTTGGTGACGCCGTCGACGATGGCCGCCACCTCGGGGCCGAACTCGTCGGCGAGGTCCTCCAGGGTGACGCCGGTGTCCTCGACGGCGTCGTGGAGGAGGGCGGCGGCGACGGTGACGTCGTCCAGCCCGAGGCCGGCGACGATGGTGGCGACGGCGACCGGGTGGTGGATGTACGGGTCGCCCGAGCGCCGCACCTGGTGGACGTGGGCCTCCGCCGCGCAGGTGTAGGCCCGCTCGATCAGGGTCGTCTGGTCCTTCGGGTGCCGGGCCCGGTAGGCGGCGAGGACCGGTGCCAGCTCCACGGCGGGCGGCGGCACGTGCCGGCGCCAGGGCAGGACGCGGTCGACGGTCGGCATCGGGGCCAGTCTACGACCGCCCCCCGGGGGTCAGTAGGTGACCAGGGAGACCAGCTCGTACCCGTCGAGGCGGGCCCGGCCGTCGAGGAAGCCCAGCTCGATCACGAAGCCCATGCCGGCCACCCGGCCGCCGAGCTTCTCGACCAGGCGGGCCGTCGCCGCCGCCGTGCCCCCGGTGGCCAGCACGTCGTCGACGACGAGCACGGACTCGCCCGGCCGGACGGCGTCGCGGTGGATCTCGAGCAGGTCGGTGCCGTACTCGAGCTCGTACTCCTGCTTCTCGATCTCCCAGGGCAGCTTCCCGGCCTTGCGCACGGGCACGAAGCCCGCCTGCAGCTGGTAGGCGACCGGCGCGGCGATGATGAAGCCCCTCGCCTCCACGCCGAGCACGCGGTCGACCGGCCGGCCGGCGAAGTGGCCGGCGATGGCGTCGACGGTCGACCGGAAGGCGCCGGCGTCGTTCAGCAGCGGGGTGATGTCCTTGAAGACGATCCCCGGCTTCGGGAAGTCGGGGATGTCGCGGATGCGGGCCCGCAGCGCCTCGGCGTCCACGGCCGGGGCCACTACCGCCGGCGCTTCTTGCGGGGCCGCGGCGGCGGGGCCGTGCCCGGCCGGCGGGCCGCCGCCGCCTTCTTCGCCGCGCCCTGGGCCGGGCGGGCCGGCGTGCCCGTCCTGGCCGACGTGGCCGACGTGGCCCCCGAGCCGGCCGGAGCGGTGACCGTCAGCTCCTCGCCGGCCGGGGTGACCGGCACCCTGGCCGCCCGGGGCCGCCGGCCGCCGCCGCCGTCCTCGTCGGCTCCGCCCACGTCCTCCCTGGCCGCCGCCACCCGGGCCCCGGCGCCGGCCGACCGCTGGGCCGCCGCCCGGCGCTTCAGGTCGCGGTAGCGGGGCTCGCGCTCCTTCAGCACGGCGAGCACGGGCGTGGCGATGGCGATCGAGGAGTAGGCGCCGACGAAGAGGCCGACGAGCAGGGCGATGGCGAACTCCTGGAGGGTCACCGCCCCGAGCAGGCCGGCGCCGATCAGCAGCAGGGCGAGGACCGGGAGGATGGCGGCCACGCTGGTGTTGAGCGACCGCATCAGGGTCTGGTTCATCGACAGGTTCACCACGTCGCCGTAGGTGAACCGGCTGCTGACCCTGCGGGTGTTCTCCTTCACCTTGTCGAACACGACGATCGTGTCGTAGAGCGAGAAGCCGAGGATCGTGAGGAAGGCGATGACCGTCGCCGGCGTGACCTCGAACCCGGCCAGGGAGTAGATCCCGACGCTGATCAGGATGTCGTGGACGACGGCGGCGATGGCGCCGACGGCCATGCGCCACTCGAACCGGAACGAGATGTAGAGCGCGATGGCGATGAAGAAGAACACGAGGGCCCGCACGGCCTTGTCGGTGATCTCCTCGCCCCAGGACGGGCCGACCGACGTGAAGCCGATGTCCTCGGAGTCGACCTCGGCCGCCTCGGCGAGGGCGGACGTGATGGCGTCCTCCTGCTCGCCCTGGGGCCCGGCCTGGACGCGGACGCGCTCGCCCTCGCCGCCCGACAGGGTCTGGATGCGGGCGTCCTCGAGGCCGAACGGGGTGACGACGTCGCGCACGTCGTCGACCGTCAGCCCGTTCTCGGCCGGCACCTCCCACACCACGCCGCCCTCGAAGTCGATCCCGAGGTTGAGCCCGCGGGTGAACAGGGACAGCACGCTGATCAGCAGGACCGTGCCGGAGATGGCGAACCCGACCCAGCGCCGGCCGTTGAAGTCGAACGTCGTCTCGCCGTGGTAGAGGCGGTACCAGAGGCCCCGCCGGGCGGCGCCGTCGCCGGTGCCGTCCGGGCCGGTGGTCGTGGTCGTCGACGTCATGCCAGCGCCTCCGCGGGTCTCCGGGTGCCGACGCCGAGCGTCGCCCGAGCGCCGAAGCGCGGGCTCCTGGCCATGAGGGCCACCGCCGGGCGGGTGAAGAAGTAGGCGACGAACATGTCGAGCGCGGTCGACAGGGCGAGGAAGAAGGCGAAGCCGCGCACCGGCCCGACCGTCAGCCAGTACAGGAGCAGGGCGCCGATCAGCGACACGAGGTCGGCGTTGATGATCGTGCGGTAGGCGTTGGTGAAGCCCCGGTCCACCGACGACCGCAGGGTCTTGCCGCTCTCGAGGTCGTCCTTCAGCCGCTCGAAGTAGACGACGTAGGAGTCCACGGTGACGCCGATCGACACGATGATCCCGGTCGCCCCGGCCAGGGTGAGGGCCAGGCCCTGGCTCTCGCCGAGGTAGGCGACGATCGACCACAGGAGGGCGGCCGACACGCACAGCCCGAGCAGGACCACCGCCGCGAGCATCCGGTAGTAGGCGAGCATGAACAGCACCACGAGGCCGACGCCGACCAGGCCGGCGATCACGCCGGCGTGCAGCGAGTCCTTGCCGAGCGTGGCCGACACGGTCTGCACGGACTGGCGCTCGAGCTCGACGGGCAGGGCGCCGTAGCGGAGGACGAGCGCGAGGTCCTTGGCCTCGCCCTCGGAGAAGGCGCCGCTGATGCGGATCTGGTCGGGCTGGAAGGACGGCTCCTGGATGGTCGGCGCCGACTGCACCACGCCGTCGAGGACGATGGCGAGCTGCTGGGTCGGGCAGGTCTGCTCCCGGTTGAAGCACTGCCCGGCCACGGCGTTGAACGAGGCGATGCCGTCGCCGCTGAACTCGGGGAACACGCCCCACTCGCCGCTCGTCTCGTCGAAGCGGGCGTCGGCGGTGTTGAGCGCCTCGCCGGTGAGCTGGGACGGGCCGAGCACGTAGCGGGTCGGGTCGCCCTCCCGGCCCGGGAAGATGACCTCGGCCTCGGGGTCGTCCGCCTCCCTGGGGGTGACGCCCTCGGCGTTGGTGGTCGGCGTGGTGGCCGGCGCCGTGGTGGCCGTGGTCGACGTGGCGGCGCCCTCGGCCGCCGTCGTCGTCGTGGTCTCGGCGGCGGTGGTGGCCGTGGTCGCGCTCGACGAGGTGGACGGCTGGGCCTGGGCCTGCTCGCCCTCGGCCAGGCCGGCGGCCGGCGGGCGGCTCAGGTCGCTGAAGGCGTCGCCGTCGGCCGGCTCGGTCGTGGTCGTGGACCCGTCCGCCGCCGTGGTCGTGGTGGACCCGTCCGCCTCGGTCGTGGTCGTCGACCCGTCGGCCGCCGTCGTGGTGGTCGTCTCGGGAGGCGCGGTGGTCGTGGTGGTCGCCCCGACCGGGCCGAGGGTGGCGAGCACGGGCCGGAAGCGCAGCTCGGCCGTCTGGCCGACCAGCTCCAGGGCCCGCTGCTGGTCCCGGACGCCGGGCAGCTGGACGACGATGGCGTTGCCCTGGCGGGCGATCTCGGGCTCGGCCACGCCCAGCGCGTCGACCCGGTTGCGGATGATCTCGATGGACTGGTCCAGCCGGTCGGAGGGGACCTCCTCCTTCGGCTGGAGGACGACCGAGACGCCGCCCTGGAGGTCGAGGCCGAGCTCGGGGCTGTTGCCCGCCAGCAGGGTGGCGGTCAGCGCCCCGCCGGCCAGCAGGACGACGAAGAGCAGGGAGATGAGGAGTGGTCGGCGCATCGCTCGGGCTCGGGCTCAGCCGTCGTCCCGCCGGGCCCGGCTCTGGCCGTCTGGCCCGTCGGGCGGCGGGATGGCGGGGGCGGTGGTGTCGCCGTCGAGGTCGAGGTCGAACTCGTCGACCTCCGCCTCGGCGGCCTCGTCGGTGGTGGCCAGCTGGGCCGGCAGGCGGCGGGCGACCGCGCTCTTCGCCACCCGCAGCTCGATCCCCTCGGCGACCTCCAGGAACACGGACTCGCTGTCCACCTCGGTCACCCGGCCGTAGACGCCGCCGGCGGTGACCAGCTCGTCGCCCGGCGCCAGGTTGTTCTGCATCTCCTGCTGGGCGCGCATGCGGCGCTGCTGCGGGAGGATGAGCAGGGCCCACAGGAGGCCGAACAGGACGAGGGGCACGAGCAGCGACATCGGACGGTCCAAGGGGACGGGATCAGGGCCGGAGCAAGGCTAGTCCCCGGGGGCCCCGGTCCCCGTCGCGCCCACCGGGCCCGGCCAGGCGGCGGCGACCTCGGCCCGCAGGCCGCTCAGGGTGCCGGCCCGGATCGCCGCCCTGGCCCGGTCGACCAGCGCCAGCAGCCAGGACACGTTGTGGATGGTCAGCAGCCGGTGGACGGTCGGCTCGTTCACCTGGAGCAGGTGGCGCAGGTAGGCGCGGCTCCACCGGGCGCACACCGGGCACGGGCAGGCCGGGTCCACCGGGCCGGGGTCGGTGGCGTGGGCGGCGTTGCGCAGGTTCAGCCGGCCGGCCGTGGTCAGCAGGGTGCCGTGCCGGGCCAGCCGGGTGGGCAGGACGCAGTCGAACAGGTCGACCCCGAGGGCCACGGCCTCGACCAGCCCGACCGGGTCGCCCACCCCCATCAGGTAGCGGGGCCGGTCCGCAGGTAGGGCGGCGACGGTGGCCGCCAGGGCCGGGAGCATCTCCTCGCGCGGCTCGCCGACCGAGAGCCCGCCGATCCCGTAGCCGTCGAAGCCGAGGGCGACGGTCCGCTCCGCGCTCTCCCGGCGCAGGTCCGCGTCCACCCCGCCCTGCACGATCCCGAACAGGGCCTGGCCCTCGCGCCGGTGGGCCCGCCTGGCCCGCGCCGCCCACGCCGCCGTCCGCTCCACGGCGCGGCGCACGACGGCGGGCGGGGACGGCAGCGGCGGGCACACGTCGAGGACCATCTGCACGTCCGCACCGAGCCGCTCCTGGACGTCGACCGCGCCCTCGGGCGTCAGGCGGTGGGTGGACCCGTCGTAGGTCGAGCGGAACGTCACCCCGTCGTCGTCCACGGCCGGGTCGAGGGAGAACACCTGGAACCCGCCGGAGTCGGTGAGCAGGTGGCCGTCCCAGGCGCAGAACCGGTGCAGGCCGCCGAGCCCGGCGACCACGTCGGCGCCCGGCCGCAGCATCAGGTGGTAGGTGTTGGCGAGGACCACGGGCGGGCCGAGCGCGTCGAGGTCGGCCGAGGAGAGGGTGCGCACCGCCCCCCTCGTCCCGACGGGCATGAAGCACGGCAGCGGCACCTCGCCCCGCGGGGTGCGCAGGCGCCCGGCCCTGGCCGCCCCATCGGTCGCCTCGACGTCCAGGCGGACCACGCTCATGCCGTGCGGGCGGGCAGGAACATGGCGTCGCCGAAGGAGAGGAAGCGGTACCCGTCGGCGAGGGCGGTGGCGTAGAGGTCGCGCCAGCGGTCGCCGACGAACGCGTCCACGAGGAGCAGCAGCGACGACCGGGGCAGGTGGAAGTTCGTCAGCAGGGCGCCGACGACCCGGAACGGGAAGCCCCGCCGGACGAACAGGTCGGTCCGCCCCTCGAGGTCGCCGGTGGCGGCCGCCGCCTCGAGCGCCCGCACGGTCGTCGTCCCGACGGCGACGACCCGGCGGGCCGCCCGGCAGGCGTCCATGGTCGCGGCCGGCACCCGGTAGCGCTCGGCGTGCATGCGGTGCTCGGCGGGATCGTCCACGGTGACCGGCCGGAACGTGCCGATGCCGACGGACAGGTCGACGGTCGCCACCAGCGCGCCCCGCTCCCGGCACCGGTCGAGCACCTCGGGGGTGAGGTGCAGCCCGGCCGTCGGCGCGGCCACCGACCCGGGATGGGCGGCGTAGACGGTCTGGTAGCGCTCCGGGTCGGGCAGCCCGCCCGTGAGGTAGGGCGGCAGCGGCACGGCGCCGTGGCGGGCCAGCGCGTCGGCCTCGGCCAACCCCGGCGGGAGGCACAGGTCGACCCGGCGGCGGCCGTCGCCCAGGTCCTCCCCCACGACCGCGGCGAACCCGTCGTCGGCGGCGTCGGGCCGGAGGACGGTGCCGGGCGGGAGGCGGCGGCCCGGGCGCACCAGCGCCTCCCACCCGCCGGCCGGGTGGGGCTCGAGCAGCAGCACCTCGGCCTCCCCGCCGGTCGCCTTGCGCAGGGCCAGCCGGGCCGGGATCACCCTCGTGTCGTTGACGACGAGCACGTCGCCGGGACCGACGAGGTCGGGCAGGTCGGCGACCGTGCGGTGGGCCGGCGGCCGGCCGGGGCCGCCGTCGACGAGCAGCCGGGCCGCGCTCCTCGGCTCGGCCGGGACCTGGGCGATCGCCGACGGCGGCAGGCCGTAGTCGAAGCGGTCCATGGGCGAGCAGGAACCGGAACCGGCGGTGGCGAATCCAGCGCCATGACCCGACTGCGTGCTCTCGTTGCGGGGGGAGCGGCGTTGCTCGCGACGACCGTCCTCGCCCCGACCCCGGCTCAGGCCGGCGACCCCAACTGGACCCTCGGCGGCGCCCCCTGCACCATCGGGGTCGGCACCGCCGCCCCGCCCGTCGGCACCGGCACCTGCCCCGGCGTGCGGCCCGGCGCCATCGTCAACAGCGACGTGGGCCAGTGCACGTTCAACTTCCTGTTCCGGGGGTCGGACGGCAACCGCTACATGGGCACGGCCGGCCACTGCATCCTCGGCGAGAGCCCGGTCGGCGGCGACGTCGGCGAGCGCTCGTGGGCGGCCGGCAGCGGGCCGGTGGCCACCGACGCCGACGGCAACCGGGTCGGCGAGTTCGCCTACGCCATCCTCCAGGACCCGAAGGACTTCGCCCTCATCCGCCTCGACCCCGGCGTGCAGGCCAGCCCGCAGATGTGCCACTTCGGCGGGCCGACCGGGCGCAACGACGCCCTCGTCCAGGAGCCGGTCGTCCTGCACCACTTCGGCCAGGGCCTCCTGCTCGGCGAGACGATCCCGGCGAGGACCCACGTCGCCCTGTCCATGCCGAACCCGAACCACGTCTACGCCAACGGCCTCGCCATCTTCGGCGACTCCGGCAGCGGCGTGATCGACGACGCCGGCCGGGCCATCGGCGTGCTCGTCACCATCGGCGTGCACACCGCCGAGATCGGGACGACCACCGACGCCGGCACCATCGGCATCACCCGCCTCGGCCCCCAGCAGCAGCGGGCCGGGCAGGTCCTCGGCATCCGCCTGAAGCTGGTCACCGCGCCGCTGCTCTAGCCCTCCCTCCTCCGGCAGCGTGCGCCTCCCCGGCGCCCCTCGGCCCTCGGGTCGGGGGGCGCCGGCGCGTCCGGGCCCGGTCACGACCGGTAGGCGGCCAGGGCCTCGACGGCCACCCTCGTCAAGGTGCGGACGGCCACCCCGATGGCCCGCTCGTCCACGTCGAACGCGCTCGTGTGGAGGTCGGGGGCCTCGACCGTCCCCGGCGGCCGCACGCCGAGGCGGGCGAAGGAGCCGGGCACGTGGTCCAGGTACCAGGAGAAGTCCTCGGCGCCGACGCTCTGCACGGCCTCGGCCACGGCGTCGGGGCCGAGCGCGGCCGACACCGCGTTGGCGACGAGGCGGGTGGCGGACGGGTCGTTGTCGACCGGCGGCGAGCCGCGGGTGTAGTCGAGGTCGTAGGTGGCGCCGAGGGGCAGGACGACGGCGTCGAGCAGGCGGCGGACGATGGCGGGCACCGCCTCCCACGCCTCCCTCGTCATGCACCGGATGGTGCCGGCCACCTCGGCCGCGTTCGGGATGACGTTCGGCGCGCCGCCGGCGTGGATGGCGCCCCACACGACGCTGACCCCGCTGCGCACGTCGATGAGCCGGCCCATGCCGGCCGTGACGTCGGTGACGATGCGGGCGGCGACGTGGACGAGGTCGGCCGTGAGGTGGGGCCTGGCCGTGTGCCCGCCGGGGCCGTGGAGGCGGACGACGACGAGGTCGCAGGCCGACGTGATGCAGCCCGCCTTGACCCCGACCCGGCCGGCGTCGAGGCCGGGGTCGCAGTGGAGGGCGAAGATGGCCGACGCGCCCTCGAGCACGCCGGCCGCCACCGCCGCCGTCGCCCCGCCGGGCAGCGCCTCCTCCGCCGGCTGGAACACGAGCCGCACCCGCCCGCCGCCGGTCTCGGCCAGGGCCCGGTCGAGGACCAGGCCGGCGCCGAGCAGCGAGGTGGTGTGCACGTCGTGGCCGCAGGCGTGGCACACGCCGGGCACCGTCGACCGGTAGGGCACGTCCTTGGTGTCCTCGAGGCACAGCGCGTCGAGGTCGGCCCGGAGCACGACGGTCGGGCCGTCGGCGCCGGCCGGGCCGACGTCGCACACGAGGCCGGTGCCGCCGGCGAGCACGCGGGGCGACAGGCCGGCGGCGGCGAGGCGCTCGGCCACGAGGGCGGTCGTCGCCTGCTCGTGCCAGGACGGCTCGGGGTGGGCGTGGATGCGGCGGCGGATGGCCACCAGCTCGTCGCCGTGGTCGGCGAGGAAGCGGTCCACCACCCGGGCGAGCACGTCGTCCCCCGGCCCGGCCGCCAGGTCCTGCACCGCCATCAGGATTGCGCGGCGCTGGCCCGGTGGGCGCCGAGGTCGGTCGCGAGCGAGTCGACCACGTCCACCAGGGTCCCGCCCTGCTCCACCACCCGCCGCTGCCGGTCGGCGGACGAGCCCCGCTCGAGGATGCGCCGCACGCCGAGCAGCTCGTCCTCGCCGCCGAGGCGCCGGGCCACCGGCGTCAGCTCCTCCAGGGTGTCGGCGACGGCCTGGCGGACCGGCACGAGGCCGCCCGACCCGTCGACGATCAGCTCGGCGTCGAGCCCGTAGCGGGCCGCCCGCCACTTGTTCTGCCGCACCACCCACTGGGGCGGCACCGGCAGGGTGTAGCCCCGGTCGTGGAGCGAGTCGAGCCAGTCGACGAGGCTCTGGGCCAGGGACGCGATCGCCGCCACCTCCTCCAGCGAGGCGATCCCGTCGCACATCCGCAGCTCGACGGTGCCGAAGTCCGGGTGGGGGCGGATGTCCCACCACACCTCCTTCACCGTGCGGATGGCGCCGGCCAGCTGGAGGGTCGCCATGAACTCCTCGAACTCCGCCCACCCGGCGAGCTGCTCGGGCAGCCCGGCCGTGGGCAGGGCCTCGAACACCTTCGTGCGCACCGACGCCATGCCGGTGTCGTGGCCCTCGAGGTAGGGGCTGGAGCTGGACAGGGCGAGCAGGTGGGGCAGGTAGGTGCCGAGCGTGTTGGCGATGGCGATCGACTTCTCCGGCGACCGCACGCCGACGTGGAAGTGGACGCCGAAGATCACCAGCCGCAGCGCCGTCCACCGGCAGTCCTCGACCAGCTGGTGGTAGCGGGGGCTCGGGCTGATCTGCTGCTCGTGCCAGGGCGAGAACGGGTGGGTGCCGGCGCACACGAGGTCGAGGTTCCGGGCTGCGGCCGCCGTCGCCACCTCGTCCAGGGTGCGGGCCAGGTCGTCGCGGGCCTCGGCCGGCGTGGCGCACACGCCGGTGATGATCTCGACGCAGGACTCGAACAGCTCGTGCTTGGCCTTCGGGTGCTCACCGCCGGGATGGCCCCGGCCGAGCTCGCCCAGCAGGTCCGACGCCGCGCTCACCAGCCGCCGCGTCTCCGCGTCGACCAGCCCCAGCTCCATCTCCACGCCCAGGCTGGACCTCGGCGAGCTGTTGAACTCGATGTGCACCCCGGCGACCTCCGGCTCGCCAACCTACCGGCTGCCGGCCGCCGCTCCGGCCCCGGAGCGGACTCCGGGCGCCCGGCCCTACTTACACTTCACCGGCTTGCACTTCGTGCGGCACTTGGCCGCGGTCGTCACCGGCCAGGTGCCTGCGGGCGGCTCGCCGAAGTTCTCGACGTACAGCTCGAGCGTCCGCGCGAACGCATCGCGGAGGTCCCGAGCGTCATCGTCACCGCGCATCCCGAAGTACGGGTAGTGGTGGACGAAGCGACCGAACAGCTGCTCACAGTCGCTCGCGTATGCCTCGGTGTCGAGAATGTGCGCGTGCCAGAACTGGTCGACAGCGCGACAAGGCGTGATCTCCTCAGCCGGGTACGCCAGCCGGAGCGCGAGGAACCTCCTGTATTCCTGCTCGAGGACATCGAGCCGTTCGCTCGGGACGCCGAGCCCTTCGTCGGGGTCTTCGAGCTTCCTTCGCAGCATGCTGAAGTCCAGCGTCTGCACGAGGCTCATCGCGGCGATCGCGGGGCGGGTCGTCGCTTCGAGCACGCTCACAGCCGACATGTTGTCTCCGTTTCGTCGTTACCGGGCCCTTGCCCAGAATGACACCACTGTAGTTACAACCACGTAACTAAGTCAATTGGGTACTGAAGCGGGGGCTACGCTCGCTTAGACCCGCCGACCGGATCGGGAAGCCATGCCAGGGACGACCGGGGGACAGGGCGAGGGGTGGCTGCGGGGGTTCCGGCCGCCCTGGCCGCCGCCCGGCGTCCCTCAGCTGCCCGGGATGCCGAAGCTCGGCGAGCTGTTCGGGTTCTCGCCGGCCAGCGTGCTCACCGACCTGGTGGCCGCCGTGTCGTCGTCGCTCGTCGGCCGGCGGGTGAGGTTCCGGGCCGGCGGCCGGGAGGTGGCCCTGTCGCTGCTGGCCTGCGCCGTCGACCCGCCGACCCTCGGGCCGCTCGTCGGCCAGTACGGGACGGTGACCGTCGCGGCCGACGACGTCGCCGCCGACCCCTGGACGTTCCGCCACCTCACCGTCCTGGCCCGCAACGCCCACGTGCAGCCGGGCGAGGTGCCCGTCCTCGTCGCCGCGCCGGTCGAGGTCCGGGTGCTCGTCGGCCGGGACGAGGTGGACCGGGCCGTCGCCCGGGTGACCGGCCGCCTCCGGGTCGTCGTCGGCGACGACGCCGTCGCCCGGGCCCACCTCGCCGACCACGCCGACCTCGGGCACGTCGAGGTCGAGCCCGTCCTCGACGGCGGCTCCGTGCGGCTCGCCACCCGCTCGGTGGTCGTGCGGGGGTCGCGCCGCTTCGTCGCCGGCGCCCGGCTGGTGCCCCGGCCGGCCATCCCCCTCCCGGTCGTCCCCGGGCTGCACGTCACCGAGGTGGCGCTGGCGCCCGGCGGGGTCCGGGTGGCCGGCGTGGTCGAGGAGTGGCGGGCGCCGATCCGCCCGGCCCAGCTCGACCGGCTGGTCCGCCAGGTGCGCTCCTTCACCGGCGCCGCGCTCGACCTGTCGCCGTTCCGGCCCCCGGCCTGAGCCGGTCGGCCGTGCGGGTCCTCGTCGTCGGCCGCGGGATCGTCGGGGCCGCCGCCGCCTTCCACCTGGCCGGGGCGGGCGCCGAGGTCGCCGTCGTCGACGCCGGGCGGCCGGGCCAGGCGACGGCCGCCGGGGCCGGGATCGTCTGCCCCTGGCTGTCGGGCGTGGAAGACCCGCGCTGGTACGAGCTCGCCCGCGCCGCCGCGCTCGCCTACCCGCCGCTCGTCGAGGCGCTCGGCGCCGACGTCGGTTGGGCCGACGTCGGCGGCCTGCTCGTGTCGGCCGACCCGGCCGTGGTCGAACGGGCGGCGGCGCTGGCCGAGCGGCGGGCCGCAGCCGAGCCGGCCGTCGGGGCCGTCACCCGTCTGGCGCCGGGCGAGCCGGTCCGCTGGTTCCCGCCCCTCGACAAGCGGCTGGCCGGCGTGCACGTGGAGCACGGCTGGCGGGTCGACGGCCGCCGGGTGCGCGACGCCCTGCTGGCCGGGGCCGAGCGGCTGGGCGCCACCGTGGTGGCGGGCGGGGCGGCGCTGTCGGTGGACGCCGGGCGGGCGGCGGTCGCCGTCGACGGCCGGCCCGTCCCGGCCGACGCCGTCGTGGTGGCGGCGGGCGCGTGGGTGAGGGCGACGGGCGCGCCGCTCGGCGTCGCCGTCGCCGTCGAGCCCCAGCGGGGCCAGCTGGTCCACCTCGACCTGCCCGGGACGGACACGTCGGCCTGGCCGTCGGTGGTGGCCGACGACGGCCACTACCTGGTCGCCTTCGGCCCGTCCCGGGTGGTCGCCGGGGCGACGAGGGAGACCGGCTCGGGCTTCGACCCCCGGCCGACGGCCGCCGGCCTGCACGAGGTGCTGGGCCGGGCCCTGGCCGTCGCCCCCGGCCTGGCCGGCGGGACGGTCGCCGACGTGCGGGTCGGGCTGCGCCCGGCGTCGGCCGACGGCCTTCCCGTCCTCGGCCCCGTCCCCGGCGTCGACGGCGTGGTGCTCGCCACCGGCCTCGGCGCCGGCGGCCTCACCGTCGGCCCCTACGTCGGCCGCCTGGCCGCCGACCTCGCCCTCGGCCGCACCCCGCCCGTCGACCTCTCCCCCTACGCTCCCGCCCGCGCCTGAGCAGGCGCCGGGCCCGCCGCCGTCGCACCCCGCCGCCGGGCGGCGCGCTCGAGCGGAACGGACGGGGTTGGCCGCCTTCCGCATCGCGCCGGCGGCGGGGCGGCTCAGCCGAACAGGCCGGGGTCGGCGGGGGTGGGCGGCGGCGGGGGTGGGGCGAGGCCGAGGTGGCCCCACGCCGCCGGGGTGGCGACCCGGCCCCTCGGGGTGCGGGCGAGCAGGCCCTGCTGGATGAGGAACGGCTCGTGCACGTCCTCCAGGGTCTCGGGCGGCTCGCCGACGCTGATGGCCAGGGTGGACAGGCCCACCGGGCCGCCGCCGTAGCGCTCGCACAGCGCCGACAGGATGGCCCGGTCGACCTTGTCGAGGCCCCGCTCGTCGACGTTGAACAGGGCCAGCCCGGCCGCCGCCGACGCCCGGTCGACCACGCCGTCGCCCCGCACCTCGGCCACGTCCCGCACCCGGCGCAGCAGGCGGTTGGCGATCCGGGGAGTGCCCCTCGCCCGCCGGGCGATCTCGGCCGCGCCGCCGTCGTCCACCCGCACCCCGAGGATGCCGGCGGCCCGCAGCACGATGGCCCGGAGGTCGTCCGGGTCGTAGTAGTCCAGCCGGGACACGAGCCCGAAGCGGTCCCGCAGCGGCCCGGTGAGCAGCCCCGTGCGGGTGGTGGCGCCGACGAGGGTGAACCGGGGCAGGTCGAGGCGCAGCGACCGGGCCGCCGGCCCCCGGCCGAGCACGATGTCCAGCTGGAAGTCCTCCATGGCCGGGTAGAGGACCTCCTCCACCGCCCGGGCCAGCCGGTGGAGCTCGTCGATGAACAGCACGTCGCCCTCGTCCAGCTGGGTGAGGATGGCGGCGACGTCGCCGGCCCGCTCCAGCGCCGGCCCCGACGTGACGTGGAGCCGCACCCCCATCTCGGCGGCCACGATCCCGGCCAGCGACGTCTTCCCGAGCCCCGGCGGCCCGGCGAAGAGCAGGTGGTCGGCGGCCTGCCCCCGGCGGCGGGCGGCCTCGAGGATGATCGACAGGTGCTCCTTCAGCTCCGCCTGGCCGACGAACTCGGCGAGCGACCGGGGGCGCAGCCCGGCCTCGGCCGACAGCTCGGCCTCGACCGGCTCCGGGGTGAGCAGCTCCTCCCGCATCAGCCCCCTCCCGCCCCTGGCGCGGCGCCACCCATCACGCCGTCCTCGCCCCGGCCAGCACCTGGAGGGCCTGCCGGAGAAGCAGGGCGGGGTCGCCGTCGTCGGGCAGCTCGCGCAGCGCGGCCCGCACCTCGTCGGGCCCGTAGCCCAGCCCGGCCAGCGCGGCCCGCACGTCCGCCTTGGCCGACGGCGGCCCGGTGTCCACCAGCACCGACCCGCCGATGGCCGCCACCTCGGCCGCCCCGTCCAGATCGAGGTCGAGGCGGGACTTCAGCTCCACCAGCAGGCGCGCCGCCGTCTTCCGGCCCACGCCGGGCACGAGGCACAGCGCGGCCAGGTCGTCCTCCGCGAGCGCCCGGCGCAGCTCCACCGGCCCGTGCACCGACAGGATGGCGAGCGCCAGCGCCGGCCCCACGCCGTGAGCGCCGAGCAGCGCCTCGAAGCAGGCCCGCTCGTCCTTCGCCGCGAACCCGTAGAGGACCGACGCGTCCTCCCGCAGGTGCTGGTGGACCCACACGAAGACCTCGGCGCCGGGCTCGCCCAGCCGGGCCAGGGTGGCCGGGGCGACGGTCACCCGGTAGCCCACCCCGCCCACCTCGACGAGGACCTCGCCCCTCGGGTCGCGGTCGACGAGGCGCCCCCGCAGCGAGCCGATCACGACCGGGCCGCCAGCCGGGTGAGCAGCGGCGCCATCGCCAGGTGGCAGAGGGCGAGGGCGGTGGCGTCGGCCGCGTCCGGCTTGAGCGGCCGGTCGAGCCCGAGCAGGGTCTGGACCATCCGCTCGACCTGCTCCTTCGGTGCCGCCCCCCAGCCGGCCACCGCCTCCTTCACCTGGTTGGGCGAGTACTGGTGCACGGCGCACCCGGCGGCCGCCGCCTCGGCCATGGCGATCCCGCTCGCCTGGCCGACCGACATCGCCGTGCGCACGTTGCGCTGGAAGAACACCCGCTCGACGGCGACGACGTCCGGCCGGAGCTCGGTGAGCAGGCCCCGCACCTCCCGCTGGAGGGCGGCCAGCCGGACGGGCAGGTCGAGGTCCGGGCTGGTCGTCAGCACGCCGATGGCCACCGCCCGGGGCCGGCCGCCGGCGGGCTGGTCGACGGCGCCGTAGCCGCACCGCGAGAGCCCAGGGTCGATGCCGAGGACGAACACGGGTTCGACGCTACCCCGCCGGGCCGACCGGCTGGTGGACCCTCCGGCCGCCGTTCCTTGCACCGGCCGAGCAAACAGCGGCTTTACCTTTCCCGAAATACCCGCTCCACCCGGACGGGCCTCTACCGGCAATGGTGGGCGACGGCACGGCGCCGAAGCCGACCATCTATCCTGCGCGTGCCCCGACCAAGACCCCGTGGTGGCCGCCCGATGAAGCCCTCCCTCCCGGTCGTCGGCCTGCTGACGGCGAAGGCCGTCTCCGACGTCGGGTTCGCGCTCGACTTCGTGTGCATCGGCGTGTTCGTCTGGGTGCGCACCGAGTCGGTGCTCGCCACCGGGCTCGTGGGGCTGTGCCTCTACGGCGGCGGCATCGTCGGCGGGCGCCTCGGCCACCGGTGGGGCGGCCGGTGGGACCGCCGGCGGGCCATGCTCACCGCCGACCTCGTCCGCATGGCCGCCCTCGTCGTGCTGGCCGTCGTGCCGTCGGGCGCGCAGCTCGGCTGGCTGTTCCCGGCCGTGGTCGTCGTGGGCGCCGGCCGGTCGGTGTTCGAGGCGACCCTGGCCGCGGCCACGCCGGCCCTCGCCAAGGGCCGGGTCCAGCTGGTCAACAGCGTGGTCTCGGGCATCAAGGGGGCCGCGCTGGTGGTCGGCATGGGGCTGGCGACGATCGCCGTCCCCGTCGTCGGGTTCCGCGGCGTGTTCGCGCTCGACGCCGCCACCTACGGCGTCTCGGCGCTGGCCGTGCTGACCCTGCCCCTCCGCCTCCGGGAGGACGAGGGCGACGACCTCGACGACACGCGGTTGGCGGCCGGCCGGCGGGGACCGGCGCCGGGCTGGGCCGCGCTCGCCGGCGCCGGCATCCTCGGGCTGGTCGTCGTCCGGGGCCTCGACGCCTTCGGCAGCTCGTCCCACCACGTCGGCCTGCCCGTGCTCGGCGGCGAGCGCGACCCCGCCAACCCGGCCTCGGTCACCGGCGCGCTGTGGATGGCGTGGGCGGCCGGGACCCTTTTCGGCAGCCTCGTCCTCCGCCCCGCCCTGGCCGCCGTCATCGAGCGGGCCCCCCAGCTGGTGTTCTACCTGGCGACCTCGGTCATGTCGGCCGGGTTCATCGCCATCTTCTGGCTCGACCCGTGGCCGGCCATGCTCGCCGCCGCCGCCGTCGCCGGCCTCGGCGACGCGTTCAGCGAGATCACGTTCAAGCAGGCCGTCCAGCACCTGCCCGACGCCAGGCGGGGCAGCGTGTTCGGCCTGGCCCAGGTGGTCGTCAACGCCGGGTTCGTGGTCGGCCTGCTGGTGACGTCGCTCGTCGCCGCCCCCGACTGGGTGGCCGGGTACGTGCTGATCCTGCACGGGATCCCGGTCGCCGCCGCCATCGGCGCCGCGCTGTGGACGGTCGCCGGCACGCAGGCGCCCCGCGAGCTGGCGCCCGTCGGCGACCGCTGATGGCCGGCGCCTACCTGGACTACGCCGGCATCGGGCTCGTCCGCCCGGCCGCCGTGGCCGCCGTCCACGAGGCCGCCGACGAGGTGCTGGCCACCGGGTCGGCGGCGTACGGCCGGTTCTTCGCGGCGAGGGAGGCGGCCCGCTCGGCCACGGCCCGCCTGCTCGGCTGCGACGACGACGAGGTCGCCCTCGTGCCCAACACGAGCACCGGCCTCCACCTGGTGGCCGACGGGCTCGAGTGGCGACCGGGCGACGAGGTCGTCGTGTTCGACCGCGACTTCCCGGCCAACGTCCAGCCCTGGCGCCGCCTCGCCGACCGGGGCGTCGTCCTCCGCTGGGTGCCGGAGCGGGACGGCGGCTACGACCTCGCCGACGTCGCCGCCGCCGTCGGGCCGTCCACCCGCCTGGTCGCGGTCAGCCACGTGCACTTCCTCACCGGCTTCCGGATCGACCTCGCCGCCGTGTGCCGGGTGGCCGCCACCGCGGGCGCGCTGGTGTGCGTCGACGCCGTCCAGAGCCTCGGCGCCCTGCCCGTCGACGTGCGGGCCGCGCCGGTCGACTTCCTCGCCGCCGGCGGCCACAAGTGGCTGTGCGCGCCGCCCGGCACCGGCGTCTTCTACTGCCGCCGCGACCGCCTCGACCTGCTGCGCCGGGCGCCGGCCGGCTGGTTCGGCTTCGACCGCTCCCAGGACCTGCTGGTCCGGGGCGAGGGCCACTTCACCTACGACCTGCCGCTGCGCCCCGGCGCCCGCCGGGTGGAGGGCGGCATGCCGAACTTCGTCGGCATCGCCGGCCTGGCCGCCGCCCTGGCCGAGCTCGAGGCGGCCGGGCCCGACGCCGTCGCCGCCCGGGTCCTGGCCCTCGCCGCCCGCCTCCGGGAGGGGCTGGCCGGCCGGGGCCTCGAGGTGCTCGGCCGGGACGGCGAGGCGGCCCGCTCGGGGATCGTGTCGTTCTCGGCGCCGGGCGCCGACCGCCTGCATGCCGACCTCATTGCTTCCGGGTTTGCCGTCTCATTCCCCGATGGGAAGATCCGGATCTCGGCCCACTTCTGGACGGGCGACGACGAGATCGACCGTTTCCTCGCGGCGATCCCGGACCGGATTGAGGGTTGACAACGCGGTCGTCGTCCCTGACATTGAGGCTCACCATTCCCCTCGACGAAGGGAGCATTTGCATGCCGCGTTACGAGACGTGGGAGGAGCTGGCGGACGAGGTCGAGGTGACGACCGGCGTCGCCGACTGCTGGACCTGCTTCCTGGACGCCTGAGCAGACGTCCTCGCACCAGGGCCCCGCGGCGCGAGCTCGCGCCGCGGGGCCCGGTCGTCCTTGCGCCGAGGAGGGGGGTCGGACGATGGATCGCTGGGAACGGAGCCACGGCCGGGTGGGCGTGGCCGCCCCGAGCTGGCTGACCTTCGAGGTCCACCGGCCCTACTTCGACGGCGAGGCCGCGCCGATCACCGCCATCCAGGCGAAGGGCCCGGTGGTGGCCGCCCGCCTGTTCGCCGCCCGGCGGCCGGAGGCGCCCCGGTTCGGCATGGTGATGCCGGCCAGCTTCCGCACCCTCCTCGTCGAGGAGTCGCGCCTGCGGGAGTACCGGGCCGAGCGCCCGGCCGACCTGCCGGCCGGCCTGGCCTCGCCGGCCTGGGCGGCCATGGCCGACGCCTTCGCCCGCCGCGACGACCTCGACGACGCCGACCGGGCCGGCCTGGCGCTGTGGCTGGTCGCCGCCTGCCTGCCCCGCGCCGTCCTCGACCTCGCCCCCGCCGACCTCGACCCCGCCGCCTGCCGGGAGGCGCTGCCGGCGCTCGTCCAGTACGCCAGGGCGACGGCGTCGTTCCAGCTGGCCGGGCTCACCGACGCGACGAGGGCGGCCTTCGCCGCGCTGGTCGACCGCCCCGAGCCCACCGTCGCCCACCTCCAGGCGTGCGCGGCGTGGAGCTACACGCTCGCCCGCCACGCCGAGGACTGGTCGGCGGCCGACGGCCACGCCCGCCGGGCCGCGGCCATCCTCGACGAGCTGGCGCCCGGCCTGCCGGCCTTCGACCGCGGCATCTGGCGGGCCCGCCTGCTCGTGCGCGAGGCGATGCTCGCCGACCGGCGCAAGGACCCGGCCGGCGCCTGGGCCGTGCTCGACGAGGCCGGCCTGGTGGCCGCCGCGGGCGCGCCGGCGTCGCCCGAGCAGGAGGAGGTGGCGGCCGAGATGCGGCGGCGCATCGTCGACCGCCGGGTCGAGATCGCCGTCCAGCTCGGCGACCGGGACGCCGAGGAGGCGGCGATCGCCGAGGGCCTCAAGCTCGACCCGTGGTGCGTGAAGATCCGCATGCAGGCGGCCCAGGCCGCCGAGCGCCGGGGCGACCTGCCCGGCGCGCTGGCCGGCTACCTGGTCGCCGCCCGCCTCGGCCCTTACGGCGGGGCCTTCGCCCTGCTGCGGGCGGCATCCTGCGCCGGCCGGCTCGGGTCCGAGGAGCTGGCCAGGGTGCTGTGCGAGCGGGCCTTCCGCGCCGCGCCCCGGTCCGAGCAGACCCGGGCCGCGCTCGTCCGTGCCTGCGAGGCGACCGGCGACGGGCCTCTCGCCGCCCTCGTGGCCGAGCCGGCCGACGGCCACCGGGCCAACTGGCACCACCGCATGTACGCCGCCTACTTCGACCTCGGCGAGTCGGGCTCGCCGTGCCTGTACGCCTCGATCCCCACCCACGCCTACCGGGCGGCGGTCGCCGGCCGGCCGCCGAGGATCGACTTCCAGCGGGTGATGCCGCCGGCCTTCCGCACCAACCTCGTGCGCGAGTCGGGGCTGGCCGAGCTCGCCGCCCGCCACCCGGCCGACGTGCCGCCCCACCTCCGCACGCCGGCCTGGGAGCAGCTGTGCGAGTGGGTCGCCGACTTCGACCGCTCCGACCTGCTGCGCCAGCACCTGACGTGCCTGCTGCTGTTCCGGCTGGGCTTCCGGGACCTCGTCCTCGACCTCGTCCCCCACCGGCCGGTGTCGAGCCTGCGCGAGCCGCTCGAGTTCTACCAGTGGCAGTGGCGGGACCTGACCCGCTACGTCGCCTCGGTCGGCAGCCGCCACCCGGTCCACCCGACCGACTCGTTCGAGATGGTCGACGCCCCCGGCTGCCCGCTCCACCTGCGGCTCACGGTGTCGACGTTCGGGATCGTGTTCGCGGCGAGGGAGACGAAGTCGGTCGACGACGCCCTGCGGTGGCGGGCCCGGGCGGCCGAGCACCTCGCCGACGTGCTGACGAGCGACGAGTTCACCCCGTTCGAGCGGACCATGCTCGAGAGCCGCTTCTACCGGGGGGCCGGGTTCACCCCGCACATGACCGGCGACCGGGATGGCATGGTGGCCGACATGGACCGGGCCGAGGAGCTGGCCAGGGCGGTGCCGGCGTCGACGCCGCTCGAGGAGCTGCTGGCCAGGGAGAACCTGCACGCCTGCCTGGAGAGCCGGTCGAAGGAGGCGTACGCGCTGGGCGACGTGGCCCTGGCCGAGGCGAGGACGAGGGAGTTCCTCGCCCTCGACCCCTACGACCCGAAGAGCCACATCGAGCTGGGCGAGTGCCTGGCCAAGCAGGGCCGCTACGCCGAGGCCGGCGACAGCTACCTGCGGGCCGCCCGCCTCGGCCCGCTCGGCACGGCGATCGCCAGCGCCATGGCCGGCGAGTGCCACGAGCGGGCCGGGAACGCCGTCGTCGCCGAGGACGCGTTCGTGCAGGCCCTGCGGGTCGACCCGTACGCCGTGTCCGCGGCGCGGGGCTGGCGCCGGGTGGCGACCGACGGCATGGGCTCGCTGGCCGCCGAGTACGCCGGCGGGCTGGAGGCGTGGGGGGCGGAGCGGCGCCGGTGACGCCGTCGCCCTCCGGCGCCGCGGGGCGGCGGGGGCGGTGACCGTCGAGGTCGAGCTGGCGCCGGCCGTGCCCGACGGGGTCGACGCCGTCGTCGTCCCCGTGCACGCCGACCGGTTGGACCGGGCCCCGGCCGCCGCCTTCCTCGCCGCCGCCGGGTTCACCGGCCGGCCCGGCGACGCCAGGGCGCTCCCCCCGGTCGACGGCGGGCCGGCGACGATCGTGGTCGGGGCCGGCCCGTCGGGCGCCGGCGACGCCGCCACCGTCCGCCGGGCCGCGGCCGGGGCGGCCAGGGCGGCGCGCGGCCACCGCACGACGGCGTTCACCGTCCCGGCCGACGGCAGCTGGCCGGCCGACGCCGCCCGCCTCGTGGCCGAGGCCTGGCGGCTCGGCCTCTACCGGTTCACCCGCTACAAGTCGGCCGCCCGCCCGGACGGGGCCGAGCGGCTCGTGGTCGTGGCCCCCGGCGCCGCCGAGGACGACCTCCGCAGGGCCGGCGCCGTGGCCGCCGCCGTCGCCCTGGCGCGGGACCTCGGCAACGAGCCCGGCGGCACCCTGACCCCGCCCGCCTTCGCCGACCGGGCCCTCGAGGTGGCCGCGTCGGCCGGCGTCGACGCCGAGGTGTGGACCGGCGAGCGCCTCGCCGCCGAGCGCCTGGGCGGCCTGCTCGGCGTGGCCAGGGGCTCGGCCCAGCCGCCCTGCCTCGTCCGCCTCGAGTGGCGACCGCCCGACCCGGCCGGCACGCTCGCCCTCGTCGGCAAGGGCGTCACGTTCGACTCCGGCGGCCTGACCCTGAAGCCGAACTCGTTCATGGTCGACATGAAGATCGACATGGCCGGCGCCGCCGCCGTGCTCGCCGCCATGTCGGCCCTCCCGGCCGTCGGCTGCCGGGCGAGGGTGGTCGGCTGGCTGCCCCTGACCGACAACATGGCCGGGGGCGACGCCATGCGGCTGGGCGACGTGCTGCGCACCCGCAACGGGCGCACCGTCGAGGTCCGCAACGCCGACGCCGAGGGCCGCCTCATCCTGGCCGACGCCCTCGCCCTGGCCGGCGAGGAGGGGCCCGACGCCGTCGTCGACGTCGCCACCCTCACCGACGCCGTCGCCATGGCCGTCGGCCGGCGCTACGCCGGGCTGGCCGGGAACGACGAGGGGTGGGTGGCGGAGGTCGGGGCGGCGGCGGCCAGGGCCGGCGAGCTCGTGTGGCCGCTCCCCCTCGACGGCGTCGACCCGAGGATGATCGAGTCCAAGGTGGCCGACCTGGTGAACGCCACCGGCAACCGCCACGGGCAGTCGGTGGTGGCGGCGCTGTTCCTGCGGGAGTTCGTCCCGGCCGGCCTGCCGTGGGCCCACCTCGACGTGAACGGGCCGGCGTGGTGCGACGAGGACGACGGCGAGTGGACGGCGGGCGCCACCGGGTTCGGCGTCCGTACCCTCGTCGAGCTGGCCTGCGGGTTCCGCGCCCAGTAGGAGCAGCTAGCCCTGCCCGCCGGCCGGCGCCGCCCGGTCGGCGGCCAGGACGGCCTCGACGAGCGCGTCGGACGGGCGGAAGGTCAGGCTGTGGGGCGACCGGTGGCGGTAGCGGACGATGCCGCCGGCGTCGACCACGAACACCGAGCGCCGGTAGAACCCGAGGGGCCCGAGCACGCCGTAGGCCCGGCCGACCGAGCGGTCCTCGTCGGCGAGGAGCGGGAACGGGAACCCGTGGGCGCCGCTGAAGGACTCGTGGCTCTCCACCGACTGCGGGCTGATGGCGAGCAGCTGGGCGCCGAGGGCGGCGAAGCGGTCCCAGTCGGTCGTGTAGCTCGTGAGCTGGCGGGTGCACACCGGCGTGGCGTCGCCCGGGTAGAAGACGAGGACGACCGTGCGGCCCCGCAGCTCGGACAGGCGGTAGGTGCGGCCGCCGGTGCCGGGGAGGGCGAAGTCCGGGGCGACGTCGCCGACGGCCACGCCCTCGCCGCCGGCCGTCGGTCCCACCACCCCCGCAGGGTAGGCCACGCCGGGCGCCGTTCCGGGTGAACCCGCCGCCGATGGTGCCGATGAGGTGCGGGTGAGCGATTCCGTCGTCGCCCTCGACACGGTCCACCGGGCCTTCGGCCCGGTGCCCGCCCTGGCCGGGCTGAGCCTCGCCGTGCCGGCCCGGCGGATCACGGTCCTCCTCGGTCCCAACGGCGCGGGGAAGACGACGGCCATCCGCATGATCACCGGGGCGCTCGGCCCCGACCGCGGCACGGTGCGGGTGTTCGGGCTCGACCCGGCCGCGGCCGGCGAGGGCGAGGAGGTGCGGCGCCGGTGCGGCGTGGTGTCGGCCAAGCCGGCGCTGTACGACCGGCTCTCCGGCTGGGACAACCTCGCCTACGCGGCCGCGCTGTACGGGCTCGGGTCGGCGATGGACGGGCCCATCCGGGCCGCGTCCGCCCGCTTCGGCATCGACCACGCCCTCGACCAGCAGGTGGGCGGCTACTCCACCGGGATGAAGACCCGGCTGGCGCTGGCCCGCTCGGTGCTGCACCGCCCGGAGCTGCTGCTGTTCGACGAGCCGACCTCCGGCCTCGACCCCGAGTCGTCCCACGCCGTGCTCGAGCTGATCAGGGAGATGACGGCCGAGGGCACCACCGTCGTCATGTGCACCCACCTCCTGCTCGAGGCCGAGGGCCTGGCCGACCACGTCGTCGTCATGGACGCCGGCGCCGACCTCGTGGCCGGCACCCCGGCCGACCTGGCCGAGCGCTACTGGCCGGGCGCCGTCGTCCGCATCGGCGCCGAGGACCCGGCCGCGCTCGACGCGCTGGCCGGCCTGCCCGGCGTGCTCGGCGGCGAGTGGCGGGACGACCGGTCCCTCGCCGTCCGCCTCGACGACCTCGACCGGGTCCCCGACCTCGTCGCCGCCCTCGCCGCGTCCGGCGCCCGGCTGACCCGCGTCGAGCCGGTCACCCCGAGCCTCGAGGACCTGTACTTCGCCGTCCGCCGCCGCCCCGCCGGCGCCGCCCCGGCCACGGAGGTGGCCGCGGCGTGAACGGCGGCCGTCTGCTGACGATCACGAGGACGGACCTGCGCCAGCTCCGCCAGGCCAGGGACTTCTGGATCCCGATGGCCGCGCTCGGCAGCCTGTTCTTCCTCGTCATCCCGCTGGTGCTGCTGCTCTCGATCACCCGCCTCGGCGACGTGGAGGCCGTGTCCCAGGTGAGCGAGGCGCTCGCCGTCCTGCCCCCGAGCGCGCAGGCGGCCATCAAGGGCGACTCGCCCGCCGCCCGGTCGTCCTACGCCCTCGCCGTGTTCCTGTTCGCCCCGGTGGCCGTGGTCGTCCCCCTCACGATCTCGACGGCCGTCGGGGCCGCCACCCTGGTCGGCGAGCGGGAGCGGGGGACCGGCGAGTTCCTCGCCCACTCCCCCGCCGGCGTGCACGAGATCTACCTGGGCAAGGTGCTGGCCAGCCTGGTCCCCGGCTACCTGACGACCGCCGTCGGCTTCGGCGTGTACTCCCTCGTCGTCAACACGGTGGTCGGGCCCGGCGTCGGGGGCTGGTTCTTCCCGACCGGCCCGTGGTGGGTGCTGATGCTGTGGGTGGTGCCGCCGTTCCTCGCCCTCGCCCTGTCGCTCGTGCTGCGGCTGTCGGCGAGGGTGAAGTCGACGGCGGCCGCCCAGCAGGCGTCGGGGCTCGTGACCCTGCCGCTGATCATGGTCGCCTACGGGCAGTCGACGGGCGCGCTGTTCGGCGCGGCGTCGGCCTCGTGGTGGATCGGCGCGGTGGCGTGGGCGCTGGCGGCGTGGTCGCTGCACCGGGGCATCCGGTCGGTGACGAGGGCCCGGTTGTTGGGCGTGGCGGACGAGAGGTGAGCGACATGGCGGCGGACGGGGTTCGGGCAGTGGTGTGCGACGGCGATCGGGCGGCGCGGTCGACGATCACCGCGTTCGTGGAGGACCGGGGTGGGTCGGTGCTGGCCGAGGCGGACCGGAGCTTCGACGCCATCGACCTCATCGACCGGTTCGAGGCCAACCTCGTGGTGGTCGACATGGCCCTCACGTTCGGGTCGGGCATCGACGTGGTGCGCCACGTGCGGGAGCGGGGCGCGCCGTGCCAGATCGTGGTGTTCACCTGGTACGCGTCGACGGTGCGCGACCTCGAGGGGCAGGGCATCCGGGTGGTCGACAAGCCCGACCTCGACGGGCTCGGCCGGGCCATCGACGGCGCCCTGTCGGACCTCGGCTTCGGCCCGTCCGCGGCCGAGCGGCGCCGGCCGACGAGGACGATCGGCACGCCCAGCCTGCGGGCGGCGACGGGCGTGGACGACCCGAGCGAGTTCTACGGCGCGCTGGCGGCCGCCGAGGCGGGCGACGCGCTCGTCGGCATCTACGTCGACGGCACGCCGGCGGCCGTGCTGGCCGAGGACGTCCGCCGGGTCGTGCGCCAGCAGGACCGGATCATCCTCCGCCGCGACGTCCTCGTCGTCCTCCTCGTGGGCGGGCGGGCCGAGGGGGCCCGCGCCGTCCTCGGTCGCCTCGCCGCCACGTGGCCGGGCCCGGCCGCCACCGCCGCGGTGCACGTCCTCGACGGCACGTGCGACGCCATGACCGCCATGGCGGCCGTCACCGGGTAGCCGCCCGGTAGCGTCCCGCCGTGGCCTGGGCCCGCAGCGGCGACGTCGACCTCTGGTACGAGCGGGGCGGCGAGGGGCCGCCGCTGCTCTACATGAGCGGCACCGGCGGCGACCTGCGCCGGCGGCCGAACGTGTTCGACGGCCCCCTGCCCGAGCGGTTCGAGGTCGTCGCCCACGACCACCGGGGCCAGGGCCGCAGCGGCGGGCCCGAGCGGCCGTACACGATGGAGGACTACGCCGAGGACGCCGTCGCCGTGCTCGACGCGGTCGGCTGGCCGCGGGCCCACGTGGTCGGCGCCTCCTTCGGCGGGATGGTCGGCCAGGAGCTCGCCATCCGCCATCCCGAGCGGGTCGACCGGCTGGTGCTCTGCTGCACGTCGAGCGGCGGCGCGGGCGGGGCGTCGTTCCCGCTGCACGAGGTCGAGGGGCTGCCCGACGACGAGCGGCTGCGGATGATGCTCGGCGTCGGCGACACCCGGTTGGGCCGGGCGTGGCAGGAGGCGCACCCCGAGGAGACCGCCCGCCTGGTCGAGCTGGCCGGGGCCCGCGGCCGCTACAACCCCCGCCAGCTCGACGCCCGCCGCCGGCACGACACGTGGGACCGGCTGGACCGGATCGCCGCCCCGACCCTGGTCGCCGCCGGCCGCTACGACGGGATCGCCCCGGTCGCCAACGCCGAGGCGCTCGCCGGGCGCATCCCCGGTGCCCGGCTCCGCGTCTTCGAGGGCGGCCACCTCTTCCTCATGGAGGACCCGGCGGCCCTCCCGGCGATCACCGAGTTCCTGCTCGGCTCCCCAGCCGACCCCCCGTCGTGAGCACGCCGTCGCGGAGGTCGATCACCGGCTCGGCCAGCAGGCCGACGGCCGCGCAGTACCGGCGCCAGGCGTCGGCCACCTGGGGGATCACCGACCGGCCCCGCACGGGGGCGTGGGGCAGGCCGGGCTCGACGACGAGCTGCACCGGGATGCCGAGCTCCCGCAGCCGCTCGGCGTAGACCTCGGCGTCCTCCCGCAGCTCGTCGTACTCGGTGCTCATCACGTAGGCCGGCGGCAGGCCGTGGAACGACCCGTGGACGAGCGGCGAGGCGTACGGGTGCTCGACCAGCTCGCGGGTCGGGCAGTACGAGCGGGTGTAGTGGCGCATCTCCTCGCCGAAGTCGACCTCGGGGTTGCCGTCGAACCAGCGGGCGAAGTCGAGCACCGGCCCGATGAGGCCCTGGCCCTTCGGGCGGGGGCCGCCCCGATCTCGGCAGAGCATGCAGAGGGCGACGGCGAGGTTGGCGCCCGAGCTGTCGCCGCAGAGGACGGGCTCGGCGGTGTCCACGTCGCCGCCGACGAGGCCCGGGTCCTCGGCCAGCGCGCCGAGGATGGCGTAGCAGTCCTCCAGCGCGGCGGGGAACGGGTGCTCGGGGGCGTGGGGGAACTCGGCGGACACGGCCACCAGCCCGGTCCGGTCGGCCAGCTCGGCGACGATCGGCTCGTGGCTGTCGAGGGAGCCGACCACGAACCCGCCGCCGTGGAAGTAGACGACGAAGCCGCGCCCGCGTGGTCGCTCGGGCCGGTAGGACCGGAACAGGAGCCGACGGCCGTCCCTCGTGATCTCGTGGTGCTCGACGCGGATGCCGTCGGGCAGGTCGTACGGGAAGGCGTCGCCGAGGCGTTCGAAGAGCCGCCGCTGCTCGGCGACGTCGAGGTGGATGAAGTCCTCCGGCATCACCTCGTGGTACCGGGCGTAGAACTCGTCGGTCCCCTCTGCGTACTGCATCGCTCCTCCTCGGTTGCTCGCGTTCAGGACCAGGCCTCGACCGACCCGCCCCGCACCCCGGCAGCGACGCCGCGGCGCAGCAGTGGCGGCAGGCAGGCGACGGTGCCGAGGGCGCCGACCCACATGGCGCCGGACAGGCCGATCCAGGAGATGAGGCCGGACGCGGCCAGGCTGGCCAGCGGGACCACGCCCCACAGCAGGAAGCGCTCCACGGAGTTGACCCGGCCGAGCAAGGTCGGCGGGGTGACCGTCTGGCGGATCGTCGTCCAGGTGGGGCCGAACATGCCCTCGCCGATCCCGTGGACGACGCTGGCGGCGACCAGCCCGACGACGAAGCCGGCGCTCCCCGAGATCGGCATCAGCACGAAACCGGTGGCGGACGTCGCCGCGCCGAGCACGATCGTGCGCAGCGGCCCGATGCGGTCGGCGACGCGGGCCGAGAGCAGGTTCCCGGTCGGGTAGCCGAGCGCCGACGCCCCGACGACCAGGCCGATGGCCGCCTCGCTCAGGCCCAGCACCTCGAGGCAGTAGAGGACGATGATCGTCATCACGATCCCCTGGAACAGCACGTAGACCGCGCCGCACATGAGGATCGGCTCGAGGATCGGGTGGCCGAAGACGAAGCCGACGCCCTCCCGGATCTCCCGGCGCAGCCACCCCCGGTCCGGCTCGGCCGCCTCGGGCCGGGGCTCGCGGTGGCGGATGCCGAAAAGGGTGCCGGCCGACACGGCGAACGAGCCCGAGTTGGCGAACACGGCTCCCACCGGCCCGGCCGCCGCGATCAGGGGGCCGGCCATCGCCGGGCCGAGCGACCGGGAGACGGACTCGGACAGCTGGAGGCGGGCGTTGGCCCGGTGCAGGGCTCGGGGCTCGCGCAGGAACGACGGCAGGTACGAGGTGTAGGCGACCTGGAAGAACACGGTGGCGCACCCGCTGACGGCGACGAGCAGCATGAGCAGCCCGAACGGGAGCGCCTCGGCCGCGGCCAGGGCGGCGATGAGCAGGTAGCACCCGGCCTGGACGGCCTCGCTCAGGATCATCACCGGCCGGCGGGGCATCCGGTCGAGGATGGCCCCGGCCGGCAGGCCGAGGAGCAGGAACGGCAGCTTCATGGCGAAGGGCAGGAGCGCGGCCTGCGCGGCCGACACGCCGAGCGTGGCCACGGCCATCAGCGGGAGGGCGACAAGGATGAACTGGTCGCCGAGCAGGCTCACGGACTGGCCCGTCCAGAGGAGCCGGAAGTCCCGCCCCGCCGTCGGCGCGTTGGCCGCGGCCGGGGCCGGCGCCGTGGCCTCGCCCGCTGCGGGCGCGTGCGCCGCGCCCTCGGCCGCCCCGTCGGCCGGCGTGGTGGGCGGCAGCGACGACGCCGCCGGCCCACCGTCCGGGGTCGTGACCGAGCGCGGCGACGCCGCCGGCCGACCGTCGGGCGTCATGGCCGCCAGCGACGACGCCGCCGGCCCGACGTCGGGCGTCATGGCCGGCAGCGAGGACGCCGCCGGCCCACCGTCCGGGGTCGTGACCGCGAGCGACGACGCCGCCGGCGCTCCGTCCGGCGTGGTGCCGTCCGGCGCGTGCGGCCGCAGCGCCGCCGCGCCAGGGCGCTCGTCGGGTGTGGTCGGGGTCGGCGACGATGCGGCCGGCGCCGACGGTCCGGGGCGCTGGTCGGGCGCGCCGGCGGCGGCCTCGCCGGCGCGCGCCGCGCCGGCCCGGTCCGATCCGCCCGCTGGCTGCGCCACCGTGGCGACGGGGAGGTCGTCGCTCAAGGGGTGCTCCAATCCGCCGATGTTGCGATCAGGTTACGGTCCCTCGGAGCGTACCAACCGGGGCACGCTCCGCGATCACGGGGTCAGTACCCGGCCGGCCGCCGGCCCGCACCCACTTGCCGCAACCGGACCACTCGGACGAACGCCGGAAGCCGGACGGGCCACGCGAGCCGCCGGAGCGGCTCGCGTGGCGTCCTGCGTCGGGTCCGGCTACTAGCGGTGCAGGTCGAAGCGGTCCAGGTTCATGACCTTGACCCACGAGGCCACGAAGTCGCTGACGAACTTCTCCTGCGCGTCGTCGCACGCGTAGAACTCTGCGATCGCCCGGAGCTCGGAGTGCGAGCCGAAGACGAGGTCGACGGCCGACGCCGTCCACCTGACCTCGCCCGTGGCCCGGTCCCGGCCCTCGTACACGTTCTCGGCCGAGGCCGACACCTTCCACTCCGTGCCCATGTCGAGGAGGTTCACGAAGAAGTCGTTGGTGAGCGCCTCGCGGCGGTCGGTGAAGACGCCGAGGTCGGACTGCCCGTGGTTGGCGCCGAGCGCCCGCATGCCGCCGACGAGCACGGTCATCTCGGTCGGGGTCAGGGTGAGGTAGGTCGCCCGCTCCAGCAGGAGCGTCTCCGGGGACAGCTTCTCGCCGGGCCGCAGGTAGTTGCGGAACCCGTCGGCGAGCGGCTCGAGCACCTCGAACGACTCGACGTCGGTCTGCTCCTCGGTGGCGTCGGTGCGCCCCGGGGCGAACGGCACGGTGACCTCGAACCCGGCGTTCCTCGCCGCCTGCTCGACGGCCGCGCACCCGCCGAGCACGATGAGGTCGGCGAGCGAGACCCGCTTGCCGCCCGACTGGGCGCCGTTCCAGTCCTGCCGGACGCCCTCGATGACCTCGAGCACCCGGGCCAGCTCGGCCGGCTCGTTGGACTCCCAGTCCTTCTGCGGCGCGAGGCGGATGCGGGCGCCGTTCGCGCCACCCCGCTTGTCGGTGCCGCGGAAGCTGGCGGCCGACGCCCACGCGGTGGCGGCGAGCTGGGAGATCGACAGCCCCGAGGCGAGGAGCCTGGCCTTCAGGTCGGCGACGTCCTCCTCGCCGATCAGCTCGTGGTCGACCTCCGGCACCGGGTCCTGCCAGAGCTGGGCCTCGGGCACCCACGGGCCGAGGTAGCGCGTGACCGGGCCCATGTCGCGGTGGAGCAGCTTGTACCAGGCCTTGGCGAACGCCTCGGCGAGCTCCTCGGGGTGCTCGTGGAAGCGCTTGCAGATCGGCCCGTAGATCGGGTCGAGCTTCAGGGCGAGGTCCGACGTCAGCATCATCGGGGCGTGCCGGCGCGACGGGTCGTGCGCGTCGGGCACCGTGCCCTGGGCCTCGGCGTTCTTCGGCGTCCACTGCTTCGCGCCCGCAGGGCTCGTGGTGAGCTCCCAGTCGTAGCGCAGCAGGTTGTCGAGGTAGCCGTTGTCCCACTTCGTCGGCTCGTTGGTCCAGGCGCCCTCGAGGCCGCTGGTGAGCGTGTCCGGGCCCTTGCCGGTGCCGTAGCTGTTCGGCCAGCCGAGGCCCTGCGCCTCGATCGGGCAGCCCTCGGGCTCGGGGCCGATGTACTCGGGGCTGACGGCGCCGTGGCACTTGCCGAAGGTGTGGCCGCCGATGATCAGCGCGGCCGTCTCCTCGTCGTTCATCGCCATGCGGGCGAACGTCTCGCGGATGTCACGCGCCGAGGCCAGCGGGTCGGGGTTGCCGTTCGGGCCCTCGGGGTTGACGTAGATCAGGCCCATCTGCACGGCGCCGAACGGGCTGGCGAGCTCGCGGTCGCCGCTGTAGCGCTCGTCGCCGAGCCAGGTGTCCTCGGGGCCCCAGAAGATCTCCTCGGCCTCCCAGAGGTCCTCCCGCCCGAAGCCGAAGCCGAAGGTCCGGAAGCCCATCGACTCGAGCGCGCAGTTGCCGGCGAAGACGAGGAGGTCGGCCCACGAGACCTTGCGGCCGTACTTCTTCTTGATCGGCCACAGCAGCCGGCGGGCCTTGTCGAGGCTGGCGTTGTCCGGCCAGCTGTTCAGGGGAGCGAAGCGCTGCGCGCCGCCGCCGGCACCGCCGCGGCCGTCGTGGATGCGGTAGGTGCCGGCCGCGTGCCAGCTCATCCGGATGAACAGCGGGCCGTAGTGGCCGTAGTCGGCCGGCCACCAGTCCTGGGAGGTGGTCATCACCTCGAAGATGTCCCGCTTCAGCGCCTCGACGTCGAGGGTCGCGAACTCCGCGGCGTAGTCGAAGTCGTCGCCCAGCGGGTTGCGCCGGGGCTCGTGCTGGCGCAGCATCGAGAGGTCGAGCTGGTTGGGCCACCAGTCCCGGTTGGTCCTCGGCCTCGTCGACTTGACGGTCGGCGCCGGGATCGCCGGGTTCTCGCTCTCGCTGACGCTGTCGGTCGCTTCCTTCTCGCGCTCGCTCTCGCTGACGCTGTCGGTCACTTGGTTCGTTCTCCTGTCTCGTCGTTCACTGCTGAACCAGCGCACTCGGCGCAGCGGCCCCAGTAGACGACCTCGGCCTCGTCGATCTCGTAGCCGGAGTCGTCGGCGGGCGTCAGGCACGGGGTGTCGCCCACCGCGCAGTCGACGTCCGCCATGCGGCCGCACGTGCGGCACACGAGGTGGTGGTGGTTGTCGCCGACCCTCGTCTCGTAGCGGGCCGGCGACCCGGCGGGCTGGATGCGCCGCAGGAGGCCCTTGTCGGTCAGGGCCGCCAACGCGTTGTACACCGCCTGACGGGAGATGGCCCCGATCTCGGCCCGCACGCCGAGGTGGATGGCGTCCGCCGTGCTGTGCGGCTCCTCGGACACCGCCCGGAGGACCGCCAGACGCTGGGCCGTCACCTGCATGCCGTGCCGGCGGAGGAGCGCATCGCCCTCGCCGGACCTCGCCCTGGACACGGCCGTGCATCGTAGTCCAATTCTGGAGTCGGTCCAGAGCGTCCGCCCGACCGGCACACCGGCGCGCCCCGGCGGGGCCGCTCGAGGACGGCCCCGCCGGGATGGGACCCGCGAGGCGGGCCCGGCCGGTCAGTACGTGCCGAAGGTGAGCGCGTAGTCCGTCCACTTGCCCACGCGCAGCGCCGAGTACCACGCGTACCACCCGGCGCCGTTGTTCCAGTGGACGTCGGCGTCCTCGAGCGGGCTCGTGTCGGTGTAGTAGCCGCTGTGCCCGTAGTCCGGGTACAGGTACATGACCTTGTGGGCGGCGGTCATGCCCACCCCCGACTGCTGCACGTGCGGGTCGCTGTCCGAGCCGACGAGCGTCCAGTCCGTGCCGCCGTAGCCCTGGGGGTTCTCCGGCAGGGACTGGAGGAAGGCGGAGTTCGGCCGGAGCTCCTCGCACTGGGTGTACCAGCACCCGTACGCCGAGTCGCTCCCCTGGTGGGGCGTCCCCAACGTGACGACGTCCTCGACCAGCAGGTACTGCGGCCAACCGGGGGCGCCGGTGTTGGCCAGCGCCGCTCGGGCGATCAGGCCACCCATCGAGTGCCCGACGATGTCGACGGGGATGCCGCGCACCGTGTAGTG
Organism: Acidimicrobiales bacterium; assembly: GCA_036399815.1. Lineage (NCBI taxonomy): Bacteria > Bacillati > Actinomycetota > Acidimicrobiia > Acidimicrobiales > Acidimicrobiales bacterium. The sequence goes on along the minus strand of DASWMK010000174.1, from coordinate 5,201 downwards.
GTCCCAGATCCAGTCGGCGAGCAGGTAGCCGAGCGTCCAGATCGAGGTGTTCTGGTCGGTGCTCCCCATGCTGTCGGTGCAGTTCGTGTCCTGGGCGTAGTACTTCATCGTGTGCATCGGCGCGTTGTGGCCCCAGTCCCGCAGCGCGGTCATCAACTGGTTCCAGTTGGCGCAGTTGCTGCTGGCGTCGAAGTCCCAGCCCGGGTCCAGGCCGTGGACGAAGATGATCGGCCGCGTCCGGGAGTCGACCCGCGCCGACGCCGGGGACGCGGGCACGAGGACCGCCGCCAGCACCACCGCCGCCGCCAGGGCCGCCGCTCGGATCAGGTGTCGCATACGGGCTCCTTCCACGAGTCAGAGACCGCCCGCCGGCCTCCACCGTGCCCCGTATGACGATTCCGTTAACGTTCGATGACGAACATGACGATGACCAGCGGCGGAGCGGACCGCCCTCCGCTCCGCCGGCGAGGCGACTAGGCCCGGTCGGGCTGCCAGTAGTCGCAGGTGTTCCAGAGCGTGGAACCGTTGTTGGTCAGGCAGATGCGGTACTCGATGTAGCGGCCCTCGCCGATGTTCGTGTTGTAGCTGCCGCACGAGTTGCCGGAGCCGTTCGTGTCGTAGACGCCGTCGTAGCGCCCCGTCGACGGGACGTGGAACTGGAGGTAGGCGCCGTACCCGTCGGGATACATGTCGCAGACGAGGAAGCTGTCCCCGTAGGCGTGGAACTCGCCGTAGGCCCGGTACACGCCCCCGTAGTGCATGTAGTAGTTGCTGTCAGCCGCCGCTGGCGCCGCCGTCAGCCCCACGATCGCCGCCACTGCGGCGGCGAAGAACGCCACCTTCCGCATGCTGCCCCCTTGCGTCAGGGCCGGCGGGCCGGGACGGTGACCCAGCGCGCGCCGGCCGCTCCCGGAAGTGCCGGAACCTACGGAGTCCACCGACCCCCGTCAAGGACCTCCGGCGCGGGCTCGGCCGCCGAGCCGTCGACGGCGAATCCGTTTCGGCGGGTCGCCCCACGTGCGTCCGCGCTGTACCATTGCGGCCGCTCCGAGCAGGAGGTCCGACATGACCGACCGCCCGACCGGCTCCGCCAAGGAGTTCAAGGTCCGGATCGACGTCCCGCTCCCCGACGAGCTGCACGCGCGCATCGAGCGCGCCGTGCAGCGAGCCGTCCTGATCGAGCTGGCCGGGGCCGACGTGGCCAACGGCTACTCCGTCGCCTTCCGGGCGCCGAAGGAGCGCGAGGCCGCGGATGCGCCGGGCGGCCTGGGCGACTCCGGCCGGTTCGACCCTTCGACCTTCCCCGGGAACGGTTCCACCGCCGGCATCTGGATCCGGGAAGAGCGCGCGTTGTGACCACCCCGACGTGCCCGAGCGGGCGGTGCCGGGACGGCGCCGTCCTGCTCGGGGTGGTCGGGCCCGAGGGTGCGGTCGGGTTCGTGAGCCCGCCGATGGTCGTGGACGACGAGTTCGTCCGCCGCGCCCGCGCCGCCGATCGGCCCCCGGAGGCGAGGTTCCGGTTCGCCGAGCCGTGCGTGGAGGACGCGTGCGGCCACTGGACGGGTGACCGCTGCGGCGTGGTCGACGGCGTGCTCGGGTCACGAGTCGGCGCCGCGACCGCGGAGGCCCGCGTCGGCCTGCTGCCGCGCTGCGGCATCCGGCGGTCCTGCCGCTGGTTCGCGCAGCGGGGCGCGGAGGCATGCGCGGTGTGCCCGCTCGTCGTGCACACGCGCCGGGTACCCGCCGGATCTCGCGACACAGAGGGGGAGCACCGTGGACGATCGACAGCGACGCCAGGCCCGCCCGGAGACACGGCTCGACGGTGAGGAGCTCGGGCAGGCGAGGGGCCTGGGCGAGGGGCCGAAGACCGGCCTCGCCGCCCTCGCCCGTTTCGTGCTGACCCGTGTGTACGGCGACGACGCCGCGTCCACCACCGTGAAGTACGCCCACGTCGTGTTCGACAACGACACCCAGGTGTTCAGCGACGGCACGACCGTCTGTGGCGCCTACCAGGACCCGCCGGGCATCTGCCGGGAGTGCACCGACCTCGAGTGGTCGCTCGCCGCTCAGGCCGCGAGGAAGGTGGGCGGCACGCCCTGACGGGCCGGAGGTCGCCACCCCGGCGCGCCGCGCCGCCTCGCGCCCGGCCCCGTCGCTAGACGGACACGTCGGTGAGGATCTCGTCGGGGATGTCGAAGTTGGCGAAGACCTCTTGGACGTCGTCGTGGTCGTCCAGGGCGTCGATGAGGCGGAGGACGCGCTTGGCGGCGTCGGCCGTCCCGAGGGGGACCGACGTGGTCGGCACCATCGTCAGCTCGGCCGAGTCGTAGCCGATGCCGGCCTCGTCGAGGGCCGAGCGCACGGCGGCGAGGTCGGTCGGCGCCGACGTCACCCGCCACGTGTCGCCCTCGTCGGCGATGTCCTCGGCGCCGGCCTCGAGGGCGGCCAGCATCAGGTCGTCCTCCCCCACCGACCGGGGGACGATCAGCACGCCCTTGCGCTCGAACTGCCACGCCACCGCCCCGGGCTCGGCCAGCGAGCCGCCGTTGCGGGTGAACAGGCTGCGGATCTCCGAGCCCGTGCGGTTCCGGTTGTCGGTGAGCGTCGTGACGTAGACGGCGACGCCGTTCGGCGCGTAGCCCTCGTAGCTGACCGACTCGTAGGTGACGCCGTCGAGCTCGCCGGTGCCCCGCTTGATCGCCCGCTCGATCGTGTCGAGGGGGACGGACGCGTCCCTCGCCTTCTGGAACATCGTGCGCAGCGACGGGTTGGTCTCGGGGTCGCCGCCGCCCTCCCTGGCCGCCACCTCGACCTGGCGGATCAGCTTGGCGAACAGCTTCCCGCGGGCCTTGTCGGCCGCGCCCTTCTTGTGCTTGATCGTCGCCCACTTCGAGTGGCCGGACACGTCACACCTCTCTCAGGAACAGCTCGTGCAGTCGAAGGTCGTCGGTGAGCTCGGGATGGAAGGCGGCCGTCAGCACCCGCCCCTGGCGGCACAGCACCGGCCGGTCCCCGACCCTGGCCAGCACGTCGACCCCGTCGCCGAGCCGCTCGATGACCGGGGCGCGGATGAACACCGCGTGGAACGGGCCGCCGTCGACGCCCTCCACGTCGAGGTCGGCCTCGAAGGAGTCGACCTGGCGGCCGAACGCGTTGCGGCGCACGGCGACGTCGATGGCGCCGAAGCTGCGCTGGTCGGGGCGGCCGTCGAGCACCTCACGGCCGAGGAGGATCATCCCGGCGCAGGTGCCGAACGCCGGCATGCCGCCGTCGAGCCGCTCGGCGATGGCGTCGAACAGGCCGGAGGACTCGAGCAGCAGGGAGTTGGTGGTCGACTCGCCGCCGGGCAGGACGAGCGCGTCGACCCCGGCCAGGTCGGCCGGGGTGCGGACCTCAGCGGCGTCGGCGCCGGACTCCCGCAGCGCCCGGGCGTGGACGGCGAACGCGCCCTGCAGGGCGAGGACGCCGACCTTCACCCCGCCCACCTGGGGGCCTCTGGCGCACCGCGCTCACCAGCCCCGCTCGGCCAGCTTGACCTCGAGGCCGCCGATCTCCAGGCCCCGCATGGCCTCGCCCAGGCCGCGGCTGACCTTGGCCAGGATGTGCGGGTCGCGGAAGTGGGTGGTCGCCTCGACGATGGCCTTGGCCATGCGGGGCGGGTCCGCGCTCTTGAAGATGCCGGAGCCGACGAACACGGCCTCGGCGCCGAGCTGCATGACGAGGGCGGCGTCGGCCGGGGTGGCGATGCCGCCGGCGCAGAACAGGGGGACGGGCAGCGAGCCGGTCGCCGCCACCTCCTGCACCAGCCCGACCGGGGCCCGCAGCTGCTTGGCCCAGTCGTACACCTCGGCCGAGTCGGCCTGGGTGAGCCGGCGGAGGTCGCCGAGGATCGACCGCAGGTGCTTGGTGGCCTCGACGATGTTGCCGGTGCCGGCCTCGCCCTTGGAGCGGATCATCGCCGCGCCTTCGGAGATGCGCCGCAGCGCCTCGCCCAGGTTGGTGGCCCCGCACACGAACGGGACCGTGAACTTCCACTTGTCGATGTGGTGGGCCTCGTCGGCCGGCGTGAGCACCTCGGACTCGTCGACGTAGTCGACGCCGAGGGCCTCGAGGATCTGGGCCTCGACGAAGTGGCCGATGCGGGCCTTGGCCATGACCGGGATGGTGACCGCGGCCTTGATGCCCTCGATCATCTCGGGGTCGCTCATGCGGGCGACGCCGCCGTCGCGGCGGATGTCCGCCGGCACCCGCTCGAGGGCCATCACGGCGGACGCGCCCGCGTCCTCGGCCACCTTGGCCTGCTCGGGGGTGACCACGTCCATGATGACGCCGCCCTTCAGCATCTCGGCCAGGCCCCGCTTGACCCGGAAGGTGCCGGTCACCGGGCCGGCGGCGGTGGTGGGCGACCCGTCCTCGGACATGGGCCCAAGTCTACGTGCGCGACCCGGCGCCACCCGGCCGTGGACGCGCGGACGATGCCGCCCTCGCCCGTTGGACCCGCTTCGCGCCCCAGCCGGCGGCGCCCAGCACGGCGGCCCCGGCCACCGTCGCCCCGACCGGGTGGGTGAGGAGCCCGTTCACCCGGGAGGCGAGCGACGCCGGGGTCGACCGCACCCGGATCTCGGCGGTCGTCTCGAACGCCCCGCCGGCCTCGACGAAGGTCCCGGCCCGGTCGTCGAAGCGCAGGCCCTGCACCTCGAGGATGAGGGCGAGGGTGTCGCCGGCCCGCTCCGGCGTCACCGTCCAGAGCCACCGCACCGAGTCGCTGCCCTGGAACGACTTCGTCGTCCAGTCGTCGGGGGCGATCGTGAAGTCGGTGCCGACCAGCCGGGCCCGCACCTGGCAGGTGAGCGGCGACGGGACGACCGTGCTCGACCCGCCGCCCGGGAGCGAGGTCGTGCCCTGGTCGCCGATGGTGGCCGCCACGACGACCTCCTCCTGGTCCCCGACCCGCATCTCCCGCGCCGGCTGGTAGGTGACGCGGGCGTCGAGCGCCCGGGCGTCGCACTCGTCGAGGGTCTCGGGCTCGCTCGTCGGCGGCGGCGGCGTGCCCGTCGTCTCCGTCGTCGGGAGCGACGAGGTGTCGGTCGACGACGGGCCGGCCACGTCGAACGCGGTGGCGGTGAGCGCGACGGTGCGGGCGTCGCCGACGACGGCGACCGACAGGCCGGCGGCGGCGTCGCCCACCTCCGCCGGCCGGA
>DASWMK010000173.1 GCA_036399815.1 Acidimicrobiales bacterium | reverse complement strand
CGGCATCGAGGTGTACGGGCGGCGCCGGGGCGGCCCGACGAGGCCCGACGAGGACGCCCCCGCCGACCCGACCTCGCCGTTCGGCCGGTCGCTGGCCGCCGCCGAGGCCGTCGCCGCCGACGCCGCCCGGGCCGCCCGCTGCACGGTCGCGCTCGTCCGCATGGCCCCCGTGGTCGGCCCCCACTTCCCGAGCCCGCTCGGCCGCTACCTCCGCCTCCCGGTCGTCCCCGTGTCCGCCGCCGCCGACCCCCCGTTCTCGCTCCTCCACCAGGAGGACGCCGCGGCCGCGCTCGTCGCCGCCCTCGACCGGGCGGTGGACGGCCCCGTCAACGTGGTCGGCGCCGGCGCCGTGACCGCGTCGCAGGCGGCCCGCATGGGCGGGCGGGCGCCGCTCCCGGTCGGCGGCCCGCTGTTGTGGCGGGCGGCCAGGGCGCTCGCCGAGGTGGCCGGCGCGCCCGTGCCCGACCACGTGCACGAGCTGCTGGCCAGGGGGCGCACGGCCGACGGCGGCCGGGCCGCCGACCTGCTCGGCGAGGCCCCGGCGACCAGCACCCCCGAGGTCGTGAAGGCCCTCTACGAGTGGGCGACCGTCACCTACCTGCGCCCGGTGGAGGAGGCGGCGTGACGGCGACGGTGGACGTCCTGCGCCGCCGCCTCAACGGCACCAACCCGGTGGACGAGTGGGGCCTCGACGCCGACCTCGTCGCCGTCGCCCGGCCCGTGCTCGGGCTGCGGTGGTCGGTCGACGTCCGGGGCGCCGGGGCGGTGCCGGCCGACGGGCCCGTGCTGCTCGTCGCCAACCGCCGCTTCGGCCTGTCGGAGCCGTTCGTCGTCGCCCTCGGGCTGCTGTCGGCCACCGGCCGGCACGTGCGCCCGCTCGGCGTGCCCGACGTGGCCCCGGCCGGCCCGATGCTGCGCCGGCTCGGCGGCGTGCTCGACCGCCCCGACGAGCTGGCCGGCCTGCTCCGGGCCGGCGAGGTCGCCCTCGCCTTCGCCGGCCGGCTGTCCCGTCCCCGCCACCGCGCCGGCCCCGTCCACCCCGCCACCGTGGCGACGGCCCTGGCCACCGGGGCGCCGGTCGTGCCCGTCGCCGTGAGCGGCCGCGAGGCCGGGCGGCGGTGGCGCGTCCGGGTCGGCGCGGCCGTGCCCGTCCCGTCGGGCCGCGGGCCGCTCGCCGCCGTCGAGCTGGCCGAGGCCACCCGCCGGGCGGTCCAGGAGCTCCTCGACGAGGCGTCCCCACCCGGGCCGTTCTCGCGATGACGCTCCGTATCCCTACCCTCAGGTAACGTCCGCCGGCGTGACGCTGGCCCGGCACCCGGACGGCACCCGCCTCCACTACGAGGTCGCCGGCCGCCGCCACGGTCCGCCCGTCCTCATGATCCAGGGCCTCGGCGCCGACAGCCACGGCTGGGTCCTCCAGCGCTTCGCCCTCGCCGCCCGCTACCGGGTGATCCTCATGGACAACCGGGGCGCGGGCCGCAGCGACAAGCCGCCCGGGCCCTACGACCTCACCGTGATGGCCGAGGACGCCCTCGCCGTGCTCGACCACGCCGGCGTGCGGTCGGCCCACGTCGTCGGCGCGTCGATGGGCGGGGTCATCGCCCAGGTCCTCGCCGTCGGCGCGCCCGAGCGGGTGCGGTCGCTCGTGCTCGCCTGCACCGCCTGCCGGCACCACGAGTGGCGCCGCGAGCTGCTGGCCGAGTGGGCCACCACGGCGCGGGAGCGGGGCATGCGGGCCCTCGCCGGCCGCAACCTGCGCTGGCTGGTCGGCCCCCGCTCGATCCGCCGGTTCTGGCCGGCGTTCGGGCTCGTCGGCCCGCTGGCCGTCACCATGCCGCCCCACGCCTTCGACGCCCAGGTGCAGGCCATCCTGGCCATGGACGACGACCTGCGCTTCGCCCTGGCCGCCATCGAGGCCCCCGCCCTCGTCATCGTCGGCAGCCAGGACGTGCTCACCCCCCAGGGCGACTCCGAGGAGCTGGCCTCGCTGCTGCCCAACGCCGAGCTCGTCGTGGTCCGCGGCGGGGCCCACGGGTTCATGATCGAGCACGCCGGCGCGTTCAACGCGGCCGTGCTGTCGTTCCTCGACCGGGTCGAGGCGGCCTCGGCCCGGGGGGCGGCGGCGAGCGGCACCGACGGCTGACGGTTTCCTCGCCCCGCGACGGGGAAGGACGGGGGTCGCCGGCCGGCAGGCCGGCCACGCGCGTTCATCCCAGGGGGTTGCAGTGACGCTACCCACGGAGGTGCTGGGCCGGACGGGGCTCGAACTGACCAGGGTGGGCCTCGGGGCGTGGGCCATCGGCGGCGGCGGCTGGCAGGGCGGTTGGGGCCCGCAGGACGACCGGGAGTCGATCGCCGCCATCCACCACGCCGTCGAGCTCGGCATCAACTGGGTCGACACGGCGCCCGCCTACGGCCTCGGCCACGCCGAGGAGGTGGTGGGGGAGGCCCTCCGCCAGCTGCCCGAGCAGGACCGGCCGCTCGTGTTCACGAAGTGCGGTCTCGTGTGGGACGACCCGGCGGAGGGGACCGTGCGCAACGTCCTCGCCCCCGAGTCGGTCCGGCGGGAGTGCGAGGACTCGCTGCGGCGCCTCGGCGTCGAGCGCATCGACCTCCTCCAGGTGCACTGGCCGACCCAGGACGGCACGCCGGTCGAGGAGTCGTGGTCGACGATGGCCGCGCTGGTCGACGAGGGCAAGGTCGGCTTCGTCGGCGTGAGCAACTTCGACCTCGAGCTGCTGGAGCGGTGCGAGGCCGTCCGCCACGTGGACACCTTCCAGCCCCAGCTCAACCTCGTCGTGCGGGACGAGGCCGACACGACGATCCGCTGGTGCGCCGACCACGGCACCGGCGTGATCGTCTACAGCCCCATGCGCTCCGGCCTGCTGACCGGGCGCTTCTCGGCCGACCGGGTCGCCGGCCTCCCCGAGGACGACTGGCGCAGGGTCGACCCGGACTTCACCACCCGCCTCGAGGCCAACCTGGCCCTCGTCGAGGCGCTCGGCCCCGTCGCCGAGCGGCTGGGCTGCTCGGTCGCCGAGGTGGCCATCGCCTGGACGCTCGCCTGGCCGGGGGTGACGGCGGCCATCGTCGGCGCCCGCCGCCCGGAGCAGGTCGACGGCTGGGTGGGGGCGGCGGACGTCCGCCTCGGCGAGGAGGACCTCGACGAGATCGCCGAGGCCGTGAAGGCCACCGGCGCCGGCTCCGGACCGGTGCGGCCGTGAGCGGGCACCCGCTGTCGCTGTCCCGGCGGCGGTTCCTCGCCGTCGCCGCCGGCGCCGGGCTCGGCGCGCTGTGGCTGCCCGGCTGCGGCCGGGGCGGCCGCTCGGCCGACGTCGACCGCCAGGCCGACCTGCTGGCCGGCGGCCCGCTCGAGTACGACGGCCCCCACGTCGACCTCGACTACTGGACGGGGTTCACCGGCGGCGACCGGCCGTTCATGGAGGACCTGGTCGCCCAGTTCAACGCCGACCACCCGAACATCGACGTGCAGATGAACGTGATCGTGTGGGCCGAGTTCTACCAGAAGACCCCCGCCGCGGTCCGCAGCGGCCACGGCCCCGACATCGGGATCATGCACGTCGACCAGCTGGCCACCGCGGCGGCGCACAAGACGATCGTCCCGCTCGACGGCCTGGCCGAGGCCATCGGCGTCCGGGACGGCGACTTCGCCCCGGCGGCGTGGGACGCCGGCGTGTTCCTGGGGAAGCGCTACGGCGTCCCGCTCGACGTCCACCCGATCGGCATGTACTACAACAAGGCCGTCCTCGAGGAGGCCGGGCTCGACCCCGAGTCGCCGCCCCAGGACCGCGACCAGTTCCTCGGCGCGCTCGAGGAGCTGAAGGCCAAGGGCGTGCAGGGGTTCTGGGTGTCGCCGTTCCTGTTCACCGGCGGCCTGATGTTCCAGTCGCTGATCGGCCAGTTCGGCGGCAGCCTCTACAACGAGGACGGCACGAGAGCGACCTTCGGCGACGAGGCCGGCGTCGAGACGCTCGAGTTCATGCGCTCGCTGATCGAGCAGGGCTACAGCGCCGGCAACGTCGGCCAGGACGCCGAGGCCATCGCCTTCAAGAACGGCCAGAACGCCTTCATCTTCACCGGCAACTGGTCCATCAACGAGTACGGCAGCACGCCCGGCCTCGAGTGGGGGGTGGCGCCCCTGCCGGTGCTCGGCGAGGAGCCCGCGGCGTCGGCCGGGTCGCACCAGTTCGTGATCATGGCCCAGCCGTCGCCCGACGAGAACAAGCTGATGGCCAGCCGGGCGTTCATCGACTGGATGAGCCGGCGGTCCCTCGAGTGGGCCAAGTCCGGGATGGTCCCGGCCCGGCTCGACGTCGTCGAGAGCGACGAGTTCGCCGCGCTGGAGCCGCAGCAGGCGTTCGCCGCGGAGATCCCCTACCTGGTGTTCGGCCCGTCGCTGCCCGGCATCGAGGACGTGCGGCGGACGACGCTCGACCTCGCCATCCAGAAGGCGATCCTCGGCCAGTCGTCACCGGAGGCGGCGCTGTCCTCGGCCGCGGCCCAGGCGGACATCCTGCTCGAGGAGAACCGGCAGAAGTACGAGGGGGTGTGACGTGACGACCACCACGCAGGCACCGCCGGGCCAGGGCGTCGGCCTGGCGGCGGGCATCAAGGCCAAGGCCGGCCGGCGGCGCGACTTCGTGGGCGCCAGCCAGGTCACGCCGTACCTGTTCCTCGCCCCGTACCTCGTCCTGTTCACCGTCTTCGTGCTCGTCCCGGTGTTCCTCGGGCTCTGGATCAGCCTCCACAACTGGGACCAGTTCCTCGACCACAAGCCGTGGGTCGGCTTCGACAACTACGGCGACCTGTTCGACGGCGGCTCGCCCACGGGCAGCCAGTTCTGGCAGGGGATGCGGGCGACGGCGCTGTTCACCGTCCTCAGCGTGCCGCTCCTCGTCACCGTGCCCCTGGCCGTCGCGCTCCTCCTGAACCGGCGGTTCGCCGGCCGCAACGTGTTCCGGGCCGTGTTCTTCGCCCCCTACGTGCTCGGCGTGGCCGTCGTCGGCCTGCTCTGGCGGTTCCTGCTCGACCCGAACATCGGCGTCCTCAACTTCCTGCTCGACAAGGTCGGCCTGCCGGACAAGACGGGGTGGACGACGGCCGAGCCATGGGTGTGGGTCTCCCTCGTCGGCATGACCCTGTGGTGGACGCTCGGCTTCAACGCCATCATCTACCTGGCCGGCCTCCAGGAGATCCCGAGGGACCTCTACAAGGCGGCCACCGTCGACGGGGCCGGGCCGTGGCAGCAGTTCCGCCACGTCACCCTGCCGGGCCTGCGCCGGGTCTTCCTGTTCGTGCTGACGGTGACGATCCTCGCCTCGGCCAACATGTTCGGCCAGTCGTTCCTCGTCACCCAGGGGGCGCCGGGCAACCGGACCCGCACGGCGATCATGTACATCGCCGAGCAGGGGTTCAGGAACTTCCGCCTCGGCAGCGCGGCGGCCATGAGCTACGTGCTGGCGCTGTTCCTCATGGCGGTCAGCGGGCTGACCTTCTTCCTGTTCCGCAACCAGGCGAGGGAGGACTGACGTGGGCGCGTTCGTCAGCGACACCAGGCCGGGCCGCCGCACGGGCGGAAAGGTCGCCAACTACGTCGTGCTCGCCGTCCTCACCGTCCTGTTCCTCGGCCCCATCGTCTGGATGGTGCTCACGTCGTTCAAGCCCACCGCGGAGGCGACGGCCTCGCCGCCGACGTTCTTCCCGCAGACGCCCACCAACGCCAGCTACGACAGGATCACCGCCGTCGGGTCGTCGACCCCGGTGTTCCGGTGGTTCGTGAACAGCATGCTGGCCGCCGTCCTCCACGCCCTGCTCGTGCTGGCGACGGCCACGCCGGCGGCCTACGCGCTCGCCCGCATGGAGTTCAGGGGCAAGCGGGTCCTGCTCGGGCTGATCATCGCCACGCTGTTCGTGCCGCCGATCATCTTCCTGCCGCCGAACTACATGATCGTGGAGCGGCTCGGCTGGCTCGACACGCTGCCCGCCATCATCGTGCCGATGGCGGCCTCGGCGTTCGGCGTGTTCTTCCTCCGCCAGTTCTTCCTCGGCATGCCCGTGGAGCTGGAGAAGGCGGCCCGGCTGGACGGGGCCAACCGGTTCCAGACGTTCTGGCACATCGTCCTGCCGAACGCCAAGCCGGCGCTCGCCACCCTCGGCGTCCTCAGCCTGCTCACCAACTGGAACGACTTCCTCTGGCCGGTCTACGTGCTGTTCAACCCCGAGCACCTGACCCTCGGCCCCGGGCTGTCGCTCCTCCAGTCGGCCAACACCACGGACTACGCGCTCGTGATGGCCGGCGCGGTCGTCGCCAGCATCCCGGTGATCGCCGTCTTCGTGTTCGCGCAGCGCTACATCGTGGAGGGCGTCGCCCGCACGGGCATCAAGGGCTGAACGCCCGCCGGGCGGCGACGGGCACGACGACCGGCACGACGGTACCGGCGACCAGAAACACCACGGCGAGGCCGATCCAACCGACGGCGCCCGTGTCGACCACGGCGACCGTGAGTACCGCCGGGCCGAGCACGGTCAGACCCGTCGCGCCGATCTGGTAGGCGCTCAGGTAGTAGGCGCGCCGCGATGGCGGCGCGAGGCCGTAGGAGATCCCCCAAGCCCCCGCCGACTGCCACAGCTCGCCCAGCGTCATGGCGACGGTCGCGGCGAGGAGCAGGGCAGCGGCCGGGACGGGACCGACCGAGTCGCTGACCGCGGCGATGGCGCAGAACCCGGCCAGCGCGAGTCCGGCCTGGCGCTGCTTCCTGCCCGCCCGTCTGATGTCGTCCCCGCCCGCGCTCAGCCGCACCTGAAGCGTCACGGCCATCACGGTGTTGACCACGAGCACGATCCCGACCAGGGAGTCGGGCGCGCTCGTCTTCGTGACGATCCAGAGCGGGAACGCGATTCCGAGGATCGCGACGTGAAGGTAGAGAATCCCGTTGGCGACGGTGAGCACGAGGAACGGCAGGTCCGTGAGCGGGAGGCGGGCGGCCGGGGCCCGCACGACGTCGGCGTCCCCATCCCGGCGGCCGCCGGCGAGGCGAAGGCGCACCAGGAGCACCGCGGTGACGACGAAGGCGACCGCGTTGCCGAGGACGAAGGCCACGTAGAAGGAGGGGCTCGCGCCAGCGATGACGACGGTCGCCGCGAGCGCCGAGAGGGCGTATGCCACGTTGCGGACGACGGCCACGAGGGCCATCGTGCGGACCTGCGATTCTCCCTCCGCCACCGAGCCGGCCACCGACTGGATGACGGGCCCGACTGCCTGCTCGACGGCGCCGATGTAGCAGGCGATGGCGAGGAAGGCCGGGAAGCCGGACGCGAGGGGGTACACAACGAACCCGGCGGCCCGCCACAACTGCAGGGCGACGAGCGTCCTCCAGTCGCCGAACCGGTCCGCGAGCCGCCCGATGGGTACGGCGCACGCCAGGCCGGTCAGCCCCGCGAGCGACAGCCCCGTGCCGATCTGTGCGGTGGTGAGGCCGAGCACATCGGTGAAGAACAGCGCCGACCCCGCGAGGAACAGACCGCGGCCACAGGCGTCGACAAACGCCACCAGGAGGAACACGCGGGCCGCTCGCCCGGCGGGTACGCGGTCCAACGCCGCCGTCGCCAGCCGACGGGCGATGCCGGCGTCGGCCGTCCGTGACGGGGTGTCGAGCCCTTCCGCCACTCCCGCTCCCGCCCGCTCCCCGTCAGCCCGTCGTGACGTCGACGCCGGCCCGCACGACCAACTCGAACGCGTCGAGATCGGCCGGCGTCGGCGCGTCGAACAGCGCCGTGACCGCCCGTCCGAACGAGTCGGTGATCGGGCCGAGCGGTGCGCCGCGATCCTTCAGCACGAGGAGGTGACGGAGGCCCGGTGGGGCGCCGGGCCCTGCAGGGGTGGCGACCGGCCACAGGCCGTCCTCGACGACCCAGGACGGGGGCGGTCCGCCGGGGACGCGGCTCGACACGTCGAGGAGCGACCCGGCGTCGTGCTCGAAGTAGACCTGACGGGCCCACCGTACGGGCTGGGGGTACGACACCGGCCCGCCGAGGGCGGCGGCGACCATGGCCGCCTCGATGGAGGCACCGGTGGCCAGATGATAGAGCTGCAGCAGGCCGTCGCCTGGCGGCCGGGCGGCGATCTCCATGAGCACCACGGTGCCGTCGTCGCGGATGCGGTACTCGCCGTGAGTCATCCCTGTCCCGAGCTCGAGTCGCTCGGTGATGTCCCGGTGGACGGCGAGGATGCGGTCGGCCTCGTCGTCGGAGACGTTGCCCGCCGGCACCGTGTGGCCCATCTCCACGAAGTAGTCGCCGTCGTGTTCGTTGGTGGCCTTCTGCGTGACCGACGAGAACGCCGTCTCGCCGGCAGCCACGATGCTCTCGACGCTGAGCTCCCGGCCGGTCACGTACTCCTCGACGAGCACCGAGTCGCCCGGGCCCAACGCGGCGAGGTGCGCCTCGAGGGCCTCGAGGTCGGCGAGGACCTGGACGCCGATGCTGCAGTAGAGGTTCAGCGGCTTTGCCACGACCGGAAACCGGTGGTCGAGCGCCTCGGCCACGGCGTCGTGCTCGCCCGCCCTCGCCGGCACGGACGGAGGACTCCAGGCGCGGAGGTAGTGGCGCTGGAGGAGCTTGTTGCGGCAGACCTTCGATGCGCGGAGCCCGACGCCCGGCAACCGGTGCAGGTCGGCGACGACGCCGGCCGGCTCGACGCAGAGCTCCGACGACGCGAACACGCCGACGATCTCGTGGTCCACCGCCCACGATGCGACCTGCGCCAGCGTGGCCGCCAGGTCACCAGGGTCGATGAAGGCGTGCGCCGCCGTCGTGCCGAGTTGGTGGTCGGGCGAGCCGAGAAAGGCGACTGCGGCGTGCTCGAGCGGCCACCGAGGCGGCGGGGCGACGACGAGGCTGGCGACGTCGAGGCGGGCCAGGGCATCGAGGTACGGCCCCGCTTTCGGCAGGTCGGTGAACAGGACGAAGCCAGGGACCCGGCCCGTCGCCTACCGTCCTTCCGACGAGGCCGCCGGCAGCAGGACGCGATGGCCCGTGCGCGCCGCGGCGATGCGGTCGAGGATGGTCGTGGTGACGGCCATGACGGCGGCGCCGGTCACCCCGCCGACATCGTGCGGCGGCGCGAACTCCACCACGTCGTAGCCGACGACCGGCTCTGGCACCAGTTCCAGCAGCCGCAGGAGGGTCCCCGTGTCGATGCCGCCAGCGACCGGTGTGCCGGTCGCCGGCGCAACGGGCGCGTCGAGCACGTCGACGTCGACCGTGACGTACAGCCCGTCCACGCGTGTGGCGATCTCCGCCGCCGCCCGGCGGAAGTCGTCGAACGCGGCGGTCCGGTCGTCGTCGAAGGTCGCCGCTCGAATCTCGCGGATCCCCACCTCCTGGAGGAACTCGGGCTCTCCCGGGTCGTACGCGCGCGTGCCGACGAGGAGGACGTCCTCGGGCCGCACGGCGCCCTCGTCGACGACACGCCGCAGAGGTGACCCGTGGGACAGCCGTGACCCGAGGTACGTGTCGAGCGCGTCGGGGTGGGCATCGAACCATACGAGCCCCAGCCGGCGACCGGCCGCGGCGGCGGCGACGATCGGATAGGTGATCGAGTGGTCGCCGCCGAAGGTCACCACCGGTACCGTCGCCGTCCGGAATACCTCGTCGTAGGCGCGGCGCACCACGCGGACGGTTCCGGCGAGGTCGAAACGGTCCGCGGCCACGTCGCCGGCGTCGAGCACGCGGAGGTCGCCGAAGTCCCGGCCCCGCCGCGAGATCGTCTTCACGTTTCGCGACAGCTCCCGGACCCGGTCGGGCCCGTGCGAGGCGCCGCCCCCGCCGCCGGCGCCGCCCTCGAAGGGCACGCCGAGCACAATGGCGTCGACCCGGCCAGCGGGCCCGTCGGCCGTCGCCAGCCCGTTCCACCGCTCGGTGCTCAGGGAAGTGCCGCCGGCGTGAAGTCGAACGCGTCGTGGCGGCGCATGCGCTCGACGATCTCCGTGGTCGGCGCGACGACGGCGCAGTAGGAGGCGAGCCACTCGAGGGCTCGCAACCGATCCTCGTCGCGGGTCGACACGACGCCGTCGGTCGGCACGAGGACGTTGTAGCCGCGGAAGTGGGCGTCGGCGGCGGTCGTCTGGATGCACACCTGCGCCTGCATGCCGGTGATGACGACCGTGTCGATCTCGTGGTCGCGGAGGAACGCATCGAGCCCTGTCTCGAAGAAGCCGCTGTCCTTCTTCTTCTCGATGACGACGTCGCGCTCGTCGACGAAGTCGGGAAGGAGCTCGGCCCCCGGCGTCCCCCGCAGCACGGGGATGCGGCCGTCGTGGAGCTCGATCTTCTTGTCGGTCTCGTCGTAGATGAGCTGGAGGTGGACGACGGGGACGCCGAGCTCGCGCACGTCGGCGAGGAACTTGACGAGTCTCGGCTTCATCGCCTCCACGTTCGCCTTGCGCTGCTCGTTCTTGTCGACGAGGTCGTACTGCAGGTCGTTGGTGAGGACGGCGTACCGCGGCATCTCTCGCTCCTAACCAGCGGTGGCGGGGGTGAGGGTGTGGTCGAGGAGGGCGTCCCACCAGGTCTGCATGGCGTCGATGGCGTCGAGGGCGCCTCGGTGGACGGCGGTGGGGTCGATGGGCTGGCCGGGGCGGCCGCCGGTGCCCTCGGTGTCGACGAAG
>DASWMK010000172.1 GCA_036399815.1 Acidimicrobiales bacterium | reverse complement strand
CACGCTGGTCCGCGGTGACCTGCGGGTCGCGGCCGACGCCATCCGCCTGTCCCGCCGCACGCTGTCGACGATCAAGGGCAACCTGTTCTGGGCCTTCGCCTACAACGTCGCCGCCATCCCGCTGGCGGTGGCCGGGATGCTGGTCCCGATGATCGCCGCGGGCGCCATGGCGTTCTCGTCGGTCTTCGTCGTCACGAACTCGCTCCGCCTCCGCCGCTTCCGGGGCGCCCGTTCGGGGGCCGGCGGGGGGTACCGTCGGGCCCGTGCTGATCGGCTCGCACGTCCCGCCCGTTGACCCCCGCGGCTCGGCGGCCGCCGAGGGCGCCGACTGCGTCCAGATCTTCCTCGGCGACCCGCAGAGCTGGCACCCGCCGAAGCCGAGGGACGACGCCGACGCGCTCCGCTCCTCCGGCATCCCGGTGTACGTCCACGCCCCGTACCTGGTGAACCTGGCGGCGGCCAACCCCAGGATCCGCCACCCGAGCAGGAAGATCCTCCAGGACACCTGCGACGGCGCCGCGGCCATCGGCGCGACCGCGGTGATCGTCCACGGCGGGCACGTCGCCGCGGAGGGCGACCAGGAGGAGGGCTTCGGGCGCTGGCGCACGGCGCTCGAGCGGCTGGAGACGACCGTCCCCGTCTACCTGGAGAACACCGCCGGCGGGGACCACGCCATGGCCCGCCGCTTCGACGTGCTGGCCCGCCTGTGGGACCGGGTGGCCGACCTCGGCCTCGGCTTCTGCCTCGACACCTGCCACGCCCACGCCGCCGGCGAGGAGGTCGTCACCGCGGCCGAGCGCATCCTCGCCATCACCGGCCGCATCGACCTCGTCCACTGCAACGACTCGCGCGACCCGTTCGGGTCGGCGAGGGACCGCCACGAGCACCTCGGGCGGGGGACGATCGAGCCGGACGCGCTGGTCGCCGTCGTCCGCACCGCGAACGCGCCGGTCATCTGCGAGACCGGGGACGACGGCCGCAAGGACGACATCGCCTTCCTGCGCGAGCGGGTCGGCGCCTGAGGTGGGCCTCCGCTTCGAGCACGTCACCTTCGACTGCGCGGACGCGGCGGGGCTGGCCCGGTTCTGGGCGGCCGCCCTCGGCTGGGACGTCGGCCCCGACGCCTCCGCCGACCTCGCGGCCGTCGGCGGCCCCAACCGGCCGCGGGAGACGCCGGGGCTGCTGTTCCTGCGGGTGGACGAGCCGAAGACGGCGAAGAACCGCTTTCATCCCGACCTCGTCGCCGACGACCTCGACGCCGAGGTGGCCCGCCTCGCCGGCCTCGGGGCGACGACGATCGCCGAGCGGTCCGGCTTCGGCACCCGCTGGGTGACGATGGCCGACCCCGAGGGCAACGAGTTCGACGTCGTCCAGGCGAGGACCGGCTAGCCGACCGCCCCCTCGGCGGGGGCCACGTCGCCCCGCACGAGGGTCCGGTAGAGGTCGGCGTAGAGGCCGTTCGCCGCCAGCAGCTGCTCGTGGGTGCCCCGCTCCACGATCCGGCCCTCGTCGAGCACGAGGATCTGGTGGGCGGCCCGGATGGTCGACAGGCGGTGGGCGATGACGATCGCCGTGCGGCCGGCCAGCGCGGTGGCGAGGGCCTGCTGGACGGCGGCCTCGTTCTCGGAGTCGAGGTGGCTGGTGGCCTCGTCGAGGATGACGACGGCCGGGTCCTTCAGCAGCATCCGGGCGATGGCCAGGCGCTGCTTCTCGCCGCCCGACAGGCGGTAGCCCCGCTCGCCCACCAGGGTCTCGTAGCCGTCGGGCAGGGCGGCGATCACGTCGTGGACCTGGGCGGCCCGGCAGGCGGCCTCCAGCTCCTGCTGGGTGGCGCCGGGCCGGGCGTACCGGAGGTTGTTGGCGACCGTGTCGTGGAACAGGTGCGGGTCCTGGGCGACCACGCCGATGGCGGCCCGCAGGGTCGCCTGGGTCAGGTCGCGGACGTCGACGCCGTCCACCCGCACGGCGCCCTCGCTCACGTCGTAGAGCCGAGGGATCAGCGCGGAGAGGGTGGTCTTCCCGGCGCCCGACGGGCCGACCAGGGCCACGAGCTGGCCGGGCTCGACCGTCGCCGACACGTCCTTCAGCACCCAGGCGGTGGCGTCCGCCGACAGCGGGCGGTTGCCGTCGAGCTCGAGCGAGGCGATCGACACCTCCGCGGCCGCCGGGTAGCGGAACCACACCCGGTCGACCTCCACCCGGCCCCTCGGCTCGACCAGGTCGACGGCGCCGGGCCGGTCGTCGATCACCCGGGGGGCGTCGAGCACCTCGAACACCCGGTCGAAGGCCACGAAGGCCGTCATCAGGTCGACCCTGGCGTTGGTCAGGCTGGTGAGCGGGGTGTAGATGCGGGCGACGTAGGCGGCCATGGCGACCAGGGTCCCGGCCGTGATGGCGCCGGAGATGGCGAGGTTGGCGCCCACCCCGTAGACGACGGCCGTCCCCACCGAGCCGACCAGGCCGAGGGCGATGAAGAACGTGCGGCCGTACATGGCGGAGCGGACGCCGATGTCGCGCACCCGCCCGGCCTTGGCGGAGAACTCGGCGGCCTCGTCGTCGTGCCGGCCGAACAGCTTCACGAGCATGGCCCCGGCGACGTTGAACCGCTCGGTCATCGTGGCGTTCATCGCCGCGTTGAGGTCCATGCCCTCCCTGGTGATGGCCTGGAGCCGGCGACCGACCCGCTTCGCCGGCCAGATGAACACCGGGAGGAGGACGAGGGACAGCAGGGTGAGCCGCCACTCCAGCACGAACATCGTGGTCAGCGTGGTGGCCAGGACGATCACGTTGGACACGACGGCGCCGAGCGTCCCGGTCAGCGCGCTCTGGGCCCCGACCACGTCGGTGTTCATCCGGCTGGTCAGCGCGCCCGTCTGGGTGCGGGTGAAGAAGGCCAGCGGCATCCGCTGCACGTGGTCGAACAGCGAGGAGCGCAGGTCGAAGATCAGCCCCTCGCCGACCCGGGCCGAGCACCACCGCTCGGCGAGCGACAGCCCGGCGCTGGCCACGGCGGCCAGCACGACGAGCACGGCGATCAGGTTGACGAGCCCGCGGTCGCGGTCGGGGATGGCCTCGTCGATGACCGTGCGGAACAGCAGCGGCGGCACGAGGGCGAGCAGGGCCTCGGCGACGATCGTGGCGAGGAACACGGCCAGCAGGCGCCGGTAGGGGCGGGCGTGCCCCCACACCCGGCGCACGACCTTGCGGTCCACCGACCGTCCCTGGATGGCGGACGGGTCCCGTCCGAGCGCGAGGTGCGGTCCCATCCTCATGCCGGGAATCGTAAGCCGTTCCGGTAACTATCCCTTCACTGTCGTACCCCCTGCGTACCATGGTCGTATGGCACAGGTGGACCGGAACAACCCGAAGCGAGCGGCGTCGTCGGAGTCGTCGTGGTCGCTGATGGAGTTCCTTCGGGACTTCCCCGATGACGCCGCGTGCCTTGAGTGGCTTTGGCGCACCCGGTACTCGCCCGATGGTGAGCACGCTCATTGCCCGAAGTGCGACCGGGAGCGGGTGTTCAAGAAGTACGCCATGTGCAACCGGAACACGTCGTGGTCGTGCACGGGCTGCGGGCACCACGTCCACCCGACGGCGGGGACGATCTTCCACAAGTCGTCCACGTCGCTCAAGCTGTGGTTCTACGCCATGTACCTCATGGTGAGCACTCGCTGCGGGATTTCCGCCAAGCAGCTTGAGCGCGAGTTGGGCGTCACGTACAAGACGGCGTGGCGCATGTTCCACCTGATCCGCAACGAACTCATGGTGCAGGACGACACCGAACCGTTCTCCGGTGAAGTGGAGATTGACGAGACGTTCGTTGGCGGCAAGCCCCGTCAGGCTGACCGGGCGCGGTACTCGCACCTGCCCACGTCGGCTATGCGCCAGTCGGCCGCCGTCCGGCACGCCATGTCGAAGAAGGTCACGGTGCTCGGGATGGTCGAGAGGGGCGGCCGGGTCGCGGCGCACGTCGTACCTCGGGCTGACGCTGAGTCCATCATGCCGCACGTCGTGGAACGGGTGCTGCCGGAGTCCACCGTCTACACCGACGAGGCGACTCACTACACGGCGTCGGTGCCGAACGCTGGCTACCAGCATCGCCGGATTCACCACAAGGCTCGGGTGTACGTCGAAGGTGACGTGCACACGAACACCATTGAGGGGTTCTGGTCGCTGGTGAAAAGCAGCCTGCGAGGTACCCATCACGCCGTCTCCGCCAAGTACCTACAGGGGTACTTGAATGAGTACGTGTGGCGGTACAACCGGCGGGATGACCGCCGGGCGATGTTCTGGTCGCTACTCCTCCGGGCGGCTGTCCCGGTCCGATGACGTCTCGGGCCGTGCGACCTTCCGCAGAGCGTCGAGCACGTCATCGCGCTTCGGCACCGGGATCGTGTAGCCCTGCGGCGTCTCCTGCGTCGGTTCGTTGTCGTCTGGCATTGTCCTCCCAGCGTAGGCCATGGACCTCGACCTGACCGGAACTGCCCTCAAGTGGTGGCGAGCCCAGGAGCACCTCGACACGCTCACAGAGGTGATCGAGAGCTACCAACGAGGTGACCCATACTCGCTTATCCGCGAGAGCAACGCGGAACAAACGAAACACGTCTGGCGCGCCTCCATTCGCCAATACCCGAAGCTTGGCTGGTCTTTGACCATCAGCGAGTTCCTGTTCAACCTGCGGTCGAGCCTCGACAACCTCGCCTGGGCTCTGGCGGAGGGATACAAGGTTCCCGCTCCGTCGAATACGCAGTTCCCTATCTTCGGCACCCGCGAAGCGTGGGAGGCGAAGCGAAAGGACGGGACGATGGCGGGGCCGCATCAAATGCGGGGCCTGTCCGGTGACCATCAGGCAATCATCGAGGAATTGCAGCCGTTCCAGCGAGGGCAAGTGGCGCCAGGGATCGACGGCTATCCGTGGTCCTACATGTTCAATGATTTGTGGCGTCTGCACAGCTTGCACAACCTTGACAAGCACCGAGCCATCCCAATCTCGGTGCTGATATCGGACTGCGTGCCTCATCCCGCTCTCGGCGCCGGGATAACGTCGTTCCAGACGATCGGGGCTGTACAGGACGGAGCAGAAGTCTGCGGTGTCAGTGCCGACTTTCCACTTTACGATGTGTACGTGCACGGCGATTCGCCGCTCGCTGTAGGCATCGCGGAGACGTCCGTCACAACAGAAATCGTTCTCCCACTTGAGTTCATCGACATGCTCGTCAAAGTCGAGGATGTCATCCGAGTCCTCACGGGGGTGGACATCCGAGAGTTCTGCTCGTCGGTCAGTCACGGCTGACCGACTCTCGTGTGGGGCGTCCTAGAGACGACCGGTCGAACGTGCCCAGCGTTCGATATCGGGCCAGTACCAGATAAGCGTTTGACTCACCTTCGTTACCGGCTCGGGGAAGTCGGCGTGCCGCCGACGCCACACGCGGACGACCTGCGGACTCGCAGCGCCCAGCCGGGCGGCTATCTCCGTCGCCCCGACCAGCTGGTCTACGTCCAACCGTCGGCCCACCGGCGCCCCCTGGTACGGTGTTATGGGGCCGGGTCAGTGGCCCCATACATGCAGTGGCCCCGGCGGTGCGCCAACACCCCGGGGCCT
>DASWMK010000171.1 GCA_036399815.1 Acidimicrobiales bacterium | reverse complement strand
GACGGTCGTGGCCGGCGCCTCCAGTCGCGGGTCGCCGGCCCCGGTCCCCGCCACGGCGACGAAGGCGACGACGAGCAGCCCGAGCGCCACGAGCACGGCGAGGACGGCGGCGAGGGCCACGCGCCGGACGGGCGCGGGACGCCGGTCGCGGGCCGCGGCGACGGCGGGGAGCACCGACGTGGCCTGGGCTCGGGACACGGGATGGGGCGCCGTCGTCGCGCCGCCGAGCGCGGCGGCCACCGACCCCGCCGGCGGCCGGTGCGCCGGGTCCCTCGCCGTCATGGCGGCGAGGAGCGCGGGCCAGGGGGCGGGCAGGTGGCCGGGCACGGCGGGGTCGCGGGCCAGCCGGGCGGCGGCCGAGGCGACGGCGTCGCCGGGGAAGGCCCGGGCGCCGGTGAGGCACTCGAGGAGGACGAGGCCGAGCGCGTAGACGTCGGCCGGCGGGCCGACCGGGCTCGCCTCGACCTGCTCGGGCGCCAGGTAGCCGGCCGTCCCGACGACCGAGCCGCTGCCGGTGATCGTGGCCGACCCGGCCAGGCGGGAGACGCCGAAGTCGGCGAGGTGGGGCCGGCCGGCCCGGTCGAGGAGGACGTTGCCGGGCTTGACGTCCCGGTGGACGATGCCCAGCCGGTGGGCCGCGGCCAGCGCGCCGGCCACGCCGGCACCGACCCGGGCGGCCTCGGCCGGGCCCAGGGGCCCGCGCCGGAGCCGGTCGGCCAGGGTCTCGCCCTCCACGAGGTCCATGACGAGGTAGGGCCGCCCGTGGTGGTCGCCGGCGCCGAGGAAGCGGACGACCCCCGGGTGGGACAGGCGGCTCAGGGCCCGCACCTCGGCGGCGAACCGGCGGGCGTCGCCGCAGCCGTCGGCCAGCAGCTTGACGGCCACCGCGCGGCCGGTGGGCCCGTCCGTGGCCCGCCACACCTCGGCCATCCCGCCGAAGCCGATCCGCTCGTCGAGGCGGTAGCGGTCGCCGACCAGCACGTCCGAGACGAGCACCTCCGTAGCGTCGCCGCCCGCCGGTCAAGGGGAACCCCAGGGCGGGCAAAGCCTCGGGCAGGATCTGGCGATGCCCCCCGACCTCGTGATCTTCGACTGCGACGGCGTGCTGGTCGACAGCGAGCGCCTCACCCTGCGGGTCGACGTCGAGGTGCTGGCCGGGCTCGGGTGGCCGATGACCGAGGAGGAGGTGGTCGAGCGCTTCGTCGGCCGCTCGGACGCCGACATGGTGGCGATCATCGAGGAGCACCTCGGCCACCGGCTCCCGGACGGCTGGGACGAGCCCTACCGGCGGCTCCACGACGAGGTGATCGCGGCCGAGCTCACCCCCGTCCCCGGCGTCGTCGACGCGCTCGACGCCATCGACGCGGCCGGCGTGCCGACGTGCGTGGCGTCGAGCGGCACGCACGAGAAGCTGCGGACCACGCTCGGCGTCACCGGCCTGCTGGCCCGCTTCGACGGGCGCATCTTCAGCAGCGTGGAGGTGGCGAGGGGCAAGCCGGCGCCCGACCTGTTCCTCCACGCCGCCGCCCGCATGGGCGCCGACCCGGCCCGCTGCGCCGTCGTGGAGGACAGCCCGTTCGGGCTGGAGGCCGCACTGGCCGCCGGCATGCGCCCGTACGCCTACGCCGGGGGCCTGATCCCCACCCGCCGCCTGGCCCTGCCCGGCGTCACCCTCGTCGACGACCTGCGCGACCTGCCCGGGCTGCTCCTCGGCGAGGGGTGACGATCAGAGCGGAACGGGCTCGCGGACGGCGCGAGGCCCGTGGAGGAGCGACCGCTCCACGCGATCGCACACGTCGACCCACGTCGTCCAGCCGAGCGCTGCCGCCGTGCGCCTGGCCTCCTGGAGGTTCGCGGCGGCCTGCACGAGGTCACCGGTGACGTGCTCGGCCAGCGCCACGTACAGGTCGAGCGGCCCCATCACGGCGGCCCCGACGCCGACGACGACGACCGCCTTCGGGTCGGGGTGGAGCGCCTGCCGCAGCTCGCGGCCCGCGTCTGCGTCCCCGATGCGCACGGCCACGGGAGTGGCGAAGCAGAGGCCGGGCCGGTCGAAGTAGCGGTTGCCGGCGATGCGCCGGTCGAGATAGTGCCAGAGGCTCCGGCGAGCGTCCTCGGTGCGCCCCGCCTGGGCGTACGCCGCGGCGGCGACGGCGTGCCAGGCGACGACCCGCGGGTACGTCGCGACCGCCTGCTCGACGAGCCCTGTCAGCGTGGGCAGCTCGCCGGCGAGCCATCGGCGGACCATGGCGTGGACGCCGTACGCGCCGAAGGCGTCGGCGATCCCGAGCCGCGTGCCGGCGTCGAGCGCGGCCTGGGCCCGCTCGTCGGCGGCGTCGAGGTCGCCGGCGGCGAGGAGCAGCGCGGCCTCGACGAGCTGCGCCGCCCAGATCGACCGAGGCCGGTTGACCCGTTCCGCCTCGCGAGCGAGCGCCCAGCGGAGGTCGAGGCAGCGCTCGACCTGTGAGGCGGCCAGCGCCGCGCTCATCAGGAGCTCGGAGGCGTCGAGACGGAGCACGGGCACCCCGGCCGCCGCGGCCAGCTCGTAGGCCTCCTCGGCGGCGGCCAGGCGGGTGGTGGCCGGCACGCTCGCGTCGACCAGCTCGCGCGCCCGGAGCAGCGCGAGCCGGGCCCGGTCGGCGTCACTGTCCAGGTGGTCGGCGAGGCGCCGTAGCTCGTCGAGCGCCCCGGGCGTGACCACCTCGCCGTGGACCAGGGTCTCCTCCAGGACGAGCGACCCGAGCACGTCGAGGCGCCGGCGGCTCCACCGACCGGCCGTCGCAGCCGCGACCCGCTCCAGGCGGGCGAGGCGCCGAGGGTCGCCGCGGGCGCTGAGGCCGAGCGGCTCGTCACCGACGGCGGCGACCACGGCGAGGTCGGGATGTTCGTCGACCCGATCCACGACGGAGTCGAGGACGTCGTCGGCGTCGGCGGCCCGGCCGAGGGCGGCCAGCGCCAGGCCGAGGTGGAGGTCCGCCTCCACGGCGTCCACGCCGACGAGGTCGGGTCGCGCCGCGCTGAGAAGGGCAACGGCCTCCTCGTGCGCACCGCTGGCGTAGGCGACCTGCGCGGCCGACAGCCTGGCCTTGGCGAGGCGAGCCGGCGGCACCAGCGGACCGGCGCCCAGCGCATGGCGGAGGACGGTGAACGGGTCGGCGCCGCGGCGCTCACCGTCCTCCAGCCGGGCGAGGTGCAGATGGTGCACCGTCGTCGCCGGCGTCACCTCGAGCACGGCCTGGTGGGTGAGCGCATGGCGCAGATGGAGCTCGTCGCCGTGCTCGGTCACGAGGCCGGCGTCCATGGCCGGCCGCAGGGCCCAGACCACGTCCGTCGCCGACGCGCCCCTCATGGCACCGAGCGCGGCCGGCGACGTCGGGCCGAGGACGGCGAGGGTCTGCACGAGGTCGGCGCAGGGGGCAGGCAAGGCCGCGAGCTGGTAGCGGATCAACGGCAGCAGGCGGTGCGGCACCCGCGCCGCCGCCGCCCGGCAGGCGGCCTCGTCGTCGAGACCCTCCATCACGTCGAGGAGCGCGGCCAGGTGAAGCGGGTGGCCGCCGCTGCGCTGCCACAGCACGTCGCCGAGACGGCGGGCGGCGTCGGCCGGGAGGTGGGCGAGCCGAGCCGAGGCGACGGCGTGCACGGACTCGCGCCCGAGGTCACCGAGGTGGAGCTCGACGACGCTATCGCATCGGACGACGTCGGCGTGGGCGGAGAGCCAGGTCGGCCGGTCCACCATGTCCGGGTCGCGCGCCGTCACGACGAGGACGACCCCGGGTGGTAGGCCGGCGCGGGCCACCGCGACGACCAGGGCGAGCGAAGCGGAGTCGGCCACGTGGGCGTCCTCGAGGACGACGAGCACCGGGGCGTCCCGCGCCGCCCCGGCGAGGGCGGCCAGCACGGCCCGCCGGGTCCTGGCCACCTGCGCCGACGGCTCGCCCACGTTCCCCGAGCCCAGCTCGTCGAGCGCCTCGACCCAGGCGGCGAGCGGGACGCCGTCGCCGTCCCAGGATCCGAACGCCGTCGTCGCAGTGGCGGCCTCGGCGTCGGCGCAGGCCGCGGCGGCCAGCGTCGTCTTGCCGCAGCCGGCCTCGCCGGTCACGACGACGAGCGAGCCCGGCGAGCTCTCGATGCGCAGCCGCTCGGCGATGGTCGCCAGCTCCGGTTCGCGGCCGGCGATCAGCGGCCGGCGTCGGGATCGCGGCGGGGTGGGCACCGGTGTCACCTCGGCCGCCGCACCGGCGGTGAGCCCCGGAGCGTGGGCGAGGATGTCGGCCTCGAGGCGGACGAGGGCCGGGCCCGGCTCGAGGCCGTACTCCTCGGCGAGATGGCGGCGGGTGTCGTGGAAGACGGCGAGGGCCTCGCGCTGGCGCCCGTCGCGGTAGAGGGCGATCATGGCGAGCGCGGCGAGGCGCTCCCGAGCGGGATGGTGGACGAGGAGCGCCTGGACCTCCCTGGCGGCCTCACGGGTGCGACCGTCCTCCACGAGCGCCTCGATGCGCGCCTCCCGCACCTGGCTCTCGAGCTCGACGAGTCCGACCTTCTCGGCCTCCAGCCGTGGCCCGAGAACACACCCACCGAACGGCTCGCCGTGCCACTCGCGGAGGGCGGCATCGCATCGGGCCACCCGGGCCGCGGGGTCGTCCAGGGGTCGGAGCGCGTTCGACGCGGCGCCGGCGAAGCGGATGGCGTCGACCGCGTGCGGCGGGATCATCAGGACGTAGCCGTCGTGGTCGTAGCGGAGCGACCCGTGGTCGGCGCCCGCCTGTTCCAGCCACTGCCGGAGCCGGGTGGAGTGGACCTGCAGCGCGGCGCGCGGGTCCTTCGGCAGCGCTTCGCCCCACAGCTCGTCGACGATGGCCGCGACGCCGACGGGTGCCCCCGGCCGGAGGGCCACCAGGGCCAGCACCGTCCGGAGCAGCGGGCTGCGTGACGCGAACGTCGTGTCGCCGCGGTGGAGCACGACCGCACCGAGGACCTGGACGCCCCAGCTCATCGCGGGCATTGTCCCATTTAGTCGTCAAGAAAGGGCGGCGAAAGCGGTTCGTGGTCACTTGAGCCACGAGACCCAGGAGGGGAACGACATGCCAGATGACAACGCAATCGTGAAGGCGATCTTCGGTGACGAGGAACAGGAGGTGATCAAGGCAGGCACGACGGCCGTGACCCGCGGGGCGGGTGTCGTCGCGGCGGCCTTCGCGGTCGGCGCCAACGTCGAGCCGCTCGCCAGCTCGTTGACGACCGAGCAGCGGCTGTGGTTCAGCATCGCCGTCGGGTTCGGGTGGGTGATCCTCGCCGCAGCCGACGTCGTGGCCCGGGCCTACGTCACCGCGAACGTCGCCCGACGGCAGGAGAGGGACGAGAAGCGGCCGACGTCGCCGCGTCGGTCGACCGGACGGACGGCCGACGAGGACGACCCGTCGCCTCCGACGCGCTCGAACGGTGCCGGGGACGACAGCGTCGACTACTTCGTCCTGACGAACGGTCGAGCCGTTCCCGTCCAGGCGGACACCGTGTGGGTGGCGGTGCGGCCATGAGCGAGGCACCCACGAGCAAGGTCCCCATCGAAGCGCTCCGCCCCGGGGACCTGCTGTTCCTCCGCTCCGCCGACAGCCTCGGCAGGATGATCACACGGCTCGACGGCAGCGACTTCAGCCACGTGGGCATGGTCGCCGAGCCCGGGATCATGGTCAGCGCCCGGACGAACCGTCACGTCTCGTACGCCGGGGTCGACGACGTCGACCTCGGCGGCGTCCGGCTCAACTCCATCGCCGACCTCCTGCTCGGTGCTACTCCGCCGAAGCGGACGATGGCGGCGGCGCGCCCGAAGACCACCATGGTCGACCCGGACAGAGCACTGGCGAAGGCCCTCGAGCTCCTCGAGATCGGGACCGTCCACCGGTCGCGGTTCTCGTACCTGAAGCTCTTCCTCGTCGCGACGGCGCTCGACTCCTACACCGGCCCGGGAAAGGAGCAGCTGCTCGTCTCGGCGGTCGCAGCAGCACGGGCATGGGAGGCGCACGCGCAGGCCGTGCTCCGCCAGCAGCCGTCGTTCTTCTGCTCCGAGCTCATCGCCGTGCTGTTCGACGAGTACCGCTTCCAGGTGGACGAGCTGCGGCCGCCGCCGGCGCCGGACAACGGCGCCGCCACCGACGGCGTCGACGGCGTCATCGACGTGATCCGCCTCGCTCGCCGGCTCGCCGACGAGGCAGGGCATCCGAGCCGCGAGCAGGTGGCCACGGTCGCGCGCGTCGTCCGCGACCTGGCGACCTACGACCCCCCGTTCCTCAGGGACGTCTTCGAGGAGCTCCACCGGCTCCTGAAGGACCGCCTCGGCCGCGAGGGTCGCTCGGTGGACGAGCCCGCGACCGACGCGCCTCAGGAGGAGCTGGACGCCAGCGCGCCCCTGCCCTACGCCCTCGTGACCCCGCGCATGCTCTGGACTGCCAAGTGGGTCACACATCTCGGGGAGGTCGGCGCCTGACCACGGTTCGAACGCTCCCCATGGTCGGCGTCGACCGCGTCGGTGCCGGAGCGGCGGGCGAGGGCTGACGATCAGGCGTCGACGACGCAGAACTCGTTGCCCTCGGGGTCGACGAGCACGATCCAGGCGTCGCCCGGCTCGGTGAACGTGCGCAGCCGGCGCGCGCCCAGGGCCTGGGCCTCGGCGGCCGCGGCCTCGAGGTCGGCCGCGGCCAGGTCGAGGTGGAGCCGGTTCTTGGTCGT
>DASWMK010000170.1 GCA_036399815.1 Acidimicrobiales bacterium | reverse complement strand
CAGGCGCCGTCGTCCCACGCCACCCGCCAGGACGGCGAGGAGTCGAGCAGGCCGGCCAGGGGCAGCGAGCGGGGCCACACGACGGCGCCGGCGCCCCACCGGTCGAGCACGCCCTCCCACCCCGGCCCGCCGTGGACGAGGACGAGGTAGTCGTCGAGGACCTCGCGGGGGAACAGGTCGTAGCGGTCGTCGAGGAACACGGCCGCGTTCGCGCCCTCGGTCAGCTCCCGGTAGTTGCCGACCGTGTCGGGCGCCACCAGGCGGGCCTCGGGGGCGAGCAGGCCCCGCTCCCCCGCCCACGCCAGCGCGGCCACCGGGTAGCGGTCGAACGAGAACGCCGGCCGGCCGGCCGCGGCCACGAGGGCGACGGCCGCCACGGCGACGATCCCGGCCGCGGCCAGCGCCGTGCGGGGCGACCGGCCCTCCCCGGTCCGCCCGTCGACCCGCAGGGCGGCCGCCGCCCCGGGGACGAGGACGACGGCGGCGACGGCCAGGTTGCGGGCCGACAGCAGGGCGAGGCCGGTGAACGCGGCGGCCGGGAGGGCGACCCGCCACGACCGGCCCCGGAGGGCGCCCAGGGCGGCCACGGCGGCCAGCACGAGGAACAGCCACTGCCAGGTGTAGGCGAACGTCGGCGGCTGCCACTCGCTCACGTGGCGGAGCACGTCGGAGCGGCCGAGGAGCTGCACGGGGAACCACAGCAGGCGGGGCCCGAGCGGGTTCAGCGCGCCGAGCAGCATCCCGGCGGCCAGGGCGGCGCCGGCCCGCACCTCGGTGGCCGGGCGGTCCCCGTCGAGGCGGCGGCCGGCGGCCAGGAGGGCGACGGCGACGAGGCCGAGCGGGAAGGAGCCGTGGTCGTTCACCCACACCCACCCGACCGGCACCAGCCACCCCGGCCGCAGCCCGCCCTCCGCGGCCACGAGCGCGACGGCCAGCAGCACGATGGCCATCAGGAAGGGCCGCTCCAGCCAGGCCGACGCGCCCATGCCGACGACGAGCGCGCCGACCAGCGCCCGCCCGGCGAGCGCCCCGGCCGGGCGGGTCAGCCGCCACACGAGGCCGGTCAGGGCCGCGCAGAGGAGGCCGTTGAGCAGGAGCAGCCCCGTGCCGCCGGCCAGCCGGTCGACGACGCCGTACACGAGCGAGGCCAGCCAGCTCTGGACGACCCAGGGGTGCCCGGCGGCGGTGAACGTGTACGGGTCGGCCGTCGGCACGCCGCCGTCGAGCAGCAGCCGGCCGGTGGCCACGTGGGTGAGGAACGAGTTGTCCGACAGCGGCCGGAGGCCGAGGACCAGGGCGACGAGCGCGAGCCCCAGCCCGGCCGCCGTCGCCGCGGACGGGCCCCGCAGCCCCGGCCGGGGCCGGCCCCCTGGCCCGGCCGGGGCGCGGTCGGTGCGGCCGCCGCCGACCGGTGCGGCGACGGCGGCCACGACTACGAGAAGGCGGTGGTGATGTTGATGGCGGCCGGCCCGAGCACGACCACGAACAGGGCCGGGAAGATGCAGAACACCATGGGCACGAGCATCTTCACGGGCGCCTTCTGGGCCCGCTCCTGGGCGAGCTGGCGGCGCTTCACCCGCATCTCGTCGGCCTGGGAGCGCAGCACCCGGCCGATGGAGACGCCGAACGTGTCGGCCTGGAGGATGGCGAGCACGAACGAGCGCACCTCGGGCACGCTGTTGCGCTTCTCGAGGGCGCGGAGGGCGTCGGCCCGGCTGGACCCGGCCCTGACCTCGCCGAGCATCCGGCCGAACTCCTCGGAGAGGGGGCCGGGCACGGCGCCGATCGTGCGGTCGAGGGCCTGCTCGAACCCGAGGCCGGCCTCGACGCTGATGACGAGCAGGTCGAGCAGGTCGGGCAGCTTCACCCGCAGCCCGTACTGGCGCTCCTCGACCTTGCGGTTGAGCACGGCGTCGGGCCCGAGGAACAGGGCGGCGGCGCCGAGGCCGAACACGGCGTGGAGCATCATGCCGCTGAAGCCGGACATGCCGTACATGAAGATGAACCACAGCGGGATGGCCGCCACCGTGATCACGCGGACGGCGAGGAACCGGTCGACGGACTCGGGCGTGCCCCGCCCGGCGTAGGTGAACTTCTGGCGGACGGTGTCGACGTAGCCGACCGGTGTGAACCGCCGGCCGACGCCGGTCAGGCCCCTGAGCACGGGCACGAGGGCGCGCTCGTGGAGCGGCGTCAGCAGCTCCTGGTCGCGCACGTTCTCGATCTCGTAGCCCTCGAGCTGGCGCAGCGAGGCCCGCACGACGGAGCGCTCGTCGACCTGGGACAGCACCGTGTAGAAGGCGAGCGCCACGGCGGCGCCCATGCCGATCAGGGCGAAGGGGAGGATCACGGGTCGCTCCTTGGCCTCAGATGTCGATCTCGATGGTCTTCTTCATCCACCAGAAGCCGACCAGCGCGAGCAGGGTGGAGCCGCCGAGGAGGAAGTTGCCGAGCCGGTCCTCGATGAGCACGCCCATGTAGTCCGGGCTCATCGCCCACATGACGAGCCCGAGGCCGACGGGCAGGATCCCGAGGACGATCGCGCTCATCTTCCCCTCGGCGGTGAGGGCGGCGACGTCCCGGCGCAGGCGCTCCCGCTGGGTCATGGTCTCGGCCACGGTCAGCAGGAGCTCGGACAGGTTGCCGCCCACCTCCCGCTGGATGCGGATGGCCATGACGGCCCAGGCGAAGTCCGGGCTGCCCATGCGGTCCGAGCACTCCTCGAGGGCCTCCTCGAGCGGGCGGCCGAGGCGGGCCTCGGTGCACACCCGGCGCAGCTCGTGGCCCATGGGCTCGGCCACCTCCTGGGACACGACCTCCACGCCCTGCATGAGCGAGTAGCCGGCCCGCAGGGTGCTCGACAGCAGCTGGAGCGTGTCGGGCAGCTGGGACATGAACTTCTTGCGCCGGCGCTTGGCCCGCAGCTTCACGAACTGGGGCGGGACGACGGTGGCGACGAGAACCCCGAACAGGCCGCCGATCAGCGAGCCGAACAGGACCGCGAAGGCCAGGCCGGCGACCACGACGACGGCGAACCAGAAGAACAGCGCCTCGGCCGCCCGCAGCGGGAGCATGGCCCGCTCGAGCGCGGTCTCGGTCCTGGCGAGGACGCCCCGGCGCTCGGCGAACTGGCCGGTGAGCTCGACGGCCCGCTGGATCAGCTTGGTGTCGGCCAGCTTGGCGTTGCCGTCGCCGTCGTCGTCCACGTAGCCGTCGACGTAGGGCTGGAGGGCGGCGTCGAGCTTGGTCGACTGGGGGGCGAACAGGCTGCCGAGGGCGTAGGCGAACAGGGCGGCCGCGGCCATGCCGAGCACGCCGCCGACCAGCTTGGCCTCCTCGCCGGAGAGGAACCCGGCGTCGCCGGGCGGGTCGACCGGCTGGGGGTGGACGGCCGACGCCGTCATCGCCGCCCCGGCCATCGCCTGGGCCGCGGCCCTGGCCCCGCCGACCTCGACGACGAGGTCGATCGGGCCCCGGTCGACGGTCGAGGCGTAGGTCAGCACGAACTGGTTGGCGAGGGCCCGCTGCACGCCGTCGAGCATGGCGGGCAGCTCGGTCGGCTCCTGGGTGGACACCACCCGGCCGCCCGTCTCCTCGGCCATCCGCTGGTACGGGCCGGTGTCGAGCTCGCCGCCCTGGATGCCGACCGTGAACACGGCGGCGTCCGCGTCGATGGCCGCCCCTCTGGCCTGGGTCTCGGTCGTGGTCGACGCCGTGTCCGGGCCGTCGGTGATCACGACGATGTTCGCCTGGAGCTGGGGGTCGTCGGTGAACAGCAGGGCGGCCTTGCGCACGCCGTCCCAGATGGCCGCGCCGGGCTGGGGCCCGAGGTCCTCGATGGCCTCGGTGAGGCGGGCCGTGTCGGTGGTGAAGCCCTGGACCACGGTGGCCGTGTCGCCCATGGCGACGATGGCGAACCGGTCCGACGGCAGGCCGCCGGCGACGAACGCCTGGGCCGCGTCCTTGGCGTGGCGGAACGCGCCCCGCTGGTCCATCGTGGACGAGACGTCGACGGCGAGCACGATGCCGGTCTGCGCGTCGGTCGTCGACCGGGGCGTCACCTGGACCCCGGCCACGTCGTCGCCGTTCTCGGTCAGGCGGAAGGCGCCGGGGTCGGGCCGCTCGCCGTCGACCATGACGGTGACGGTGGCGTGCTCGGCGTCGGTCGTGTCCACGCCCCTGACGACGACCCGGGTGCCGCTGCCGGCGGCCGAGGCGGCGGGCGCGGCGACGGCGAGCAGGGCGGCGGCCGCGACGGCGGCGGCGCCCCAGCGGCGGGTGCGGTGTGCCATCAGTGCGCCCCCACGACCCGGCGGGCGAACGGCTCGGGCTGGAACACCTCGGGGCCGAGGCGGATGCCGAGGTCGTTGAGCTTCTCGGCGAACTTGGGGCGGACGCCGGTGGCCTTCAGGTGGCCCCTGAACCGGCCGTGCTCGTCGAGCCCCATCCCGTAGTCGAACAGGAAGATGTCCTGGAGGGTGATGACGTCGCCCTCCATGCCCTGCACCTCGGTGATGTGGGTGATCCGGCGGGTGCCGTCCCGCAGGCGGGAGAGGTGCACGATCAGGTCGAGGGCCGACGCCATCTGCTCACGGATGGCCCGCACCGGCAGGTCGAAGCCGGCCATCAGCGTCATGGTCTCGATGCGGGCCAGGGTGTCCCTCGGGCCGTTCGAGTGGACGGTGGTGATCGAGCCGTCGTGGCCCGTGTTCATGGCCTGGAGCATGTCGAGGGCCTCGCCCGACCGGCACTCGCCGACGACGATGCGGTCGGGGCGCATCCGGAGGCAGTTCTTGACGAGGTCGCGGATCGTGACCTGGCCCTTGCCCTCGATGTTGGGCGGCCGGGCCTCGAGCGCGAGCACGTGCTCCTGGTGGAGCTGGAGCTCCTTCGCGTCCTCGACGGTGACGATGCGCTCCTCGGACGGGATGAACGACGACAGCACGTTCAGGGTCGTCGTCTTGCCGGTGCCGGTACCGCCGGAGACGATCACGTTCAGGCGCCCGACGACGCAGGCCTGGAGGAAGCGGGCCGCGTGCGCGTTCAGGGTGCCGAACCGGATCAGGTCGTCGATCTGGTACGGGTCCTTGGAGAACTTCCGGATGGTGAGGAACGGCCCGCCGATGGCCAGCGGGTGGACGACGGCGTTGACCCGGGAGCCGTCGGGCAGGCGGGCGTCCACCATCGGCGTCGACTCGTCGATGCGCCGGCCGACCTGCCCGACGATCTTGTCGATGATGCGGCGCAGGTGGGTCTCGTCCACGAACGACGCCGCCGTCCGCTCGATGCGGCCGTTGCGCTCCACGAAGACGTTCTCGGGGCCGTTGACCATGACCTCGCTGATGTCCTCGTCCTTCAGGAGCCGGTCGATCGGCCCGTAGCCGAGGATGTCGTCGGAGACGTCCTGGATCAGCTGGGCCTTGTCGGCGGCCGACAGCGGCGCCCGCTCCTGGGCGAGCGCGGCGTGCAGCTGCTCGTGGACCCGGCGGCGCA
Organism: Acidimicrobiales bacterium; assembly: GCA_036399815.1. Taxonomy (NCBI): domain Bacteria; kingdom Bacillati; phylum Actinomycetota; class Acidimicrobiia; order Acidimicrobiales; species Acidimicrobiales bacterium. Next base: position 7,701 of record DASWMK010000170.1, on the reverse strand, counting down.
GGTCCTCCTCCGACAGGCGCTTGTCGTAGAGGATCGGGCCGAGCTCGTCGATCAGGTGGTGGTGGATCTTCTGCCGGAGCTCGTCGAGCACCGGGTCGCGCCGCTTCCCCGGGGTGGTGCCCTGGACTTCGTGGAGGCGCTTGTAGAGCGACATGGTGGGGTCTCCGTCGGGGAAGGGGGGCTACTTGCGGCGGCGGGACGTCTCGGCGACGGGCGCGAACAGGTCGGCGAGCCCGACGATGGCCTTGGCCACCCCCGACTTCGGGGCGTCCATCACGACGGGCACGCCCTTGTTCACCGACTGGGGCACGACGACGTCGGACGGGACCATGGCGTCGGCCTTGATCTGCAGGGTGCGCTCGACCTCGCCGGCGTCGAGCTTCACCTTGGAGTTGGACCGGTTGAGGACCAGGCGCAGCTTGTCCATCGGCGTGTTCAGCAGGCGCAGGGTCTGGAGGCCGATCTTGACGTTCTTGATGTTCGGGATGTCGAGGCCGGCCACGAGGAGCACGTCGTCGCTCGCCTCGATCAGGGACAGCACGACCTCGTTGAAGTAGGCGGGGGTGTCGACCACCACGTACTCGCAGAACGTGCGGAGCAGCTCGACGATCCGGCTCATGTCCGACGCGCCGATCTGGTCGGCGAAGGCCGGCTCCAGCGGGGCCGGCAGCACGAGCAGGCCGGACGGCTCGTGGCGGACGAGCAGGCTCTGGAGGAAGGCGGCGTCGAGGCGGTCGATGGAGCCGACGGCGTCGACGATCGTCCGCTGCGGCGCCAGCTTCAGCATCACCGCGGCGTCCCCGAACTGGAGGTCGGCGTCGACCAGCACGACGGGCTTGGTCGCCCGGCGGGCCAGCACGACGGCCAGGTTCGCCGCCATCACCGACTTGCCGGCGCCGCCCTTGGTCGAGAACACGGTGATGACCCGGGCGACGCTGTCGGCCCCGGTGTCGCCGGGCGGGCCGCCGCCCCGCCCTCCCGGGGCCATCGGGACGAGCGTGGCCGCCACACGGTGGACGGCGGCCTGGAGCTGGGCGGCGTCGACGGGCGCGGCCAGCACGTCGCGCACCCCCGACCGGAGGGCCTGCTGGAGGACTTCGGTCGACAGCTCGGTGACGAGCATGATGGCCCCGACCTCGGGGTGGACCTGGACGAGCCGCTCCACGGCGGCGAGGCCCCTCGGGTCCATCGAGGTCGACGGGCCGACGACGAGCACCAGCGGGTACCCGTTGAGGCGGGGCGCCAGCACGTCCAGGGTGGGGACCGGGTCGGCCGCCCCTCCCAGCTGCATGGCGAGACGGCTGCGGGTCGTGAGATCGGCGTCCACCACGGCGACGGGGCAGGCGGCAGCGCCGACCGCGGGGGCGGCCGCCGGCGCGGGCGAGAAGAGGTCCACGGAGCGGAGTGCTCCCTCGCCCGGCGGGCTGCTGCCGTCGCCGTCGTACAGGTAGCTGCCGATCGTCATCAAGCGGCCCTGTCGCCGTACGGGGTCAGGGCGGGCGTGTTGAACAGCTCCTCCATCGGCAGCGGCGGGAGCGGGACCGGCGTGTTGCCCTTGGGCGCGAGCGCCAGGTAGATGGCGTCGGGCGCCTGGTTGGCGACCAGCGCGATCCGCACGGCGGCCTCCCTCGGCACGCTGAGCGTGATCAGGCCGCTGTTCTGGGCCTGGGCGGCCTGCTCCTCGGTGCTCGCCGTGTCGGCCGAGGCCGAGCCGATGTCCGGCGCCGCGCTCTGGCCCACGGCGAGCACCTCGACGTTCTGGTAGAGGAGGTGGGACTCGCCCCTCGCCTCCTCGGGGATCTCCTCGAACTCCGCGCCGATCCGCCGGGCGGTGACGATCAGGTCGACGATGTCGCCCGGCACGACGAGGCCGGCGACGCCGCGCGTCTGGTCGACGGCGATCGTGATCGCCACCCGGTCGGCGCCGCTCGACTCGAGCCGCTGGGAGAAGCCGGTGTTGGCGATGGTGGGGTCGACGAACTGGCCGTCGACGAGGACCGAGTTGGCCGGCAGGTCGCCGACCGCGACCTTGCCCTTGATGGCGTCGAGGTCCTTGACCGCGGTCGCCGGGAGGAACTGCCGGGGGATCTCGGCGGCGACGACGAGGCCCTGGGCCTCCGCCTCCTCCCCGAACGTGCCCCTCGGCACCTCCGACTTCACCATGAAGACGTGGACGCGCTCGGCGTTCTCGTTGGCGCGGTCCTCCACGCCGTTGACGTAGTTGAACAGGAAGAACGCAGCCACGACCCCGACGGCGATGGCGGCGACCAGGATCAGCGTTCGGCGGGAGCTCACGATTGACCTCACTGGGTGCGGGGGCCTGTTCGCTACGTCGGCTCCGGACCCTCGGTACGTGAGCCATTTCTCCGCCGTGGCGACTCGTGCCCCTTGTCAGGAAGTGGCGAGACTCGTACCATTCGCGTACCCAAGCGGGGGGACGGGAGGCGGGATGCGAGGACGCACCTTGGCGCTCGGGGCGGCGGCCGTCGTCGTCCTCGTCGCCGGCTGCGGCGGCGACGCCCGGGAGGCCCCGGTCACGGCCGGTCCGGGGACGGAGGCGGCCGGGCTCGACCTCTCCTGTGCCGACGGCGACCGGATGGACTCCGTCACCGAGCTGGCCGCCGACGCCACCGGGCTCCCGGCGACGCCGGAGCTGGCGCTCGTCGAGAGCCTGGAGGTCGAGGCGACGCCGCTCGCCGCCGCCGTCCCCGCCGACATCCCGGTCAGCCCGCTGACGGACGGGGCGACCGGGTTCACCGAGGTGGCGGAGGACGACGGCGTGCTGTTCGTCTACCGCAAGCAGGGCGCCGTGAAGGGGCTGTTCTTCGTGCAACGCCTGAACGACGGCTGGGTCTCGCCTCGCTTCAGCGTCTGCCTGGACGCCCTCCATCCCGAGCCGTGACGCGGCGGACGGCCCGCGCCCTCGCGGCCGGGATCGCGGCCGCCGCCTCCATCGCCGTGCCCGCCCGGCCGGCGGAGGCCCACGCCGACCTGATCTGGTACTTCCCCCGCTGGTGGTCGCAGGACGAGGTGACCTTCACGTTCACCGCGGCGGTGCCGACCGCGGCCCGCCCCCGCATCGACGACGGGAAGCAGTCCTGGCCGACGTCGACCGAGCGCCCGGCGGTGCGGTTCGCGTCGAGCGGCAGCCGGTGGGGGATGTCCTGCGGCGGCACGGACGGCCGGAACGGGATCCACTGGACCGACCTGCCGACGGGCGCGATCGGGCGGACGAACGTCTGCCCGCCCGGGAGCACCTCCCTCACCGACGTCGAGGTCGGCTTCGAGAAGTACGCCCCGTGGCACATGGGCACCTCGGCGCCGCCCTACGACGAGTACGACCTGTGGTCGGTCGCCACCCACGAGTTCGGCCACGCCCTCGGCGGCTGGGTCGGGCCGTCGGACGAGAACCACCACTTCCTGGAGGAGGACACCCAGGGCGCCTGCCCGGGCGGGACCGCGAACAGCACGATGTGCCAGACGGCGAGCTCGCCGGGGGCGTGGTGGAAGCGCGACGTGGAGCGCCACGACGTCCACACGATGACCAACCGCTACTGCTGCGTGTGACGGGCCGGCGCCGGGGGGCCCGGCGCCGGCGGTCGCTTACTCCTCGGTGGCGGGCAGGGCCTCGCCCTCGGCGTCGGCGGCCAGGTCGGCGCCCTCGAGCGCCCCTCCCTGCTCGCCCTGGCCCTCGGCGCCGCCCTCGCCCCCGCCTTCGCCTTCGCCCTCGCCTTCGGCCGGGGCGTACTCGCCGTGCTCGGCGTAGTACTCGGCCCAGGCCTCCTGGCCCTCGGTCTCGGCCGTGTACTCGATGGCCGCGCCGATGTAGTTGCCCTCGTCGTCGTAGGCGTGCTCGCCGAAGTGCTCCTGGTACTCGGCGGCCACGACCCCGCCCTCGGCCGCCTGCTTGATCGAGAGGCTGATCCGGCGGCGCTGGAGGTCGAGGTCGATGATCTTCACCCACAGCTCCTCGCCGGGGGTGACGACCTGCTCGGGGAGGTCGACGTGGTGGGCCGACATCTCCGAGATGTGCACGAGGCCCTCGATGCCGTCGCCCACCTGGACGAAGGCGCCGAACGGCACCAGCTTGGTGACCCGGCCGTACACGAGCTCGCCGACCTGGTGGTTGGTGGCGAACTCCTGCCACGGGTCCTGCTGGGTGGCCTTGAGCGACAGGCTGATCCGCTCGCGCTCGAGGTCGACGTCGAGCACCTGGACCTCGACCTCGTCGCCCACCTGGACGACCGAGCCGGGGTGGTCGACGTGCTTCCACGACAGCTCGGACACGTGGATGAGGCCGTCCATGCCGCCGAGGTCCACGAAGGCGCCGAAGTTGACCACCGACGACACCACGCCCTTGCGGACCTCGCCGGGGCGCAGGTTCTCGAGGAACTCCTCGCGCTGCTCCTTCTGGGTCTCCTCGAGCCACGCCCGGCGGGACAGGACCACGTTGTTGCGGTTCTTGTCCAGCTCGATGATCTTCGCCTCGAGGACCCGGCCGACGTAGGGCTGGAGGTCGCGCACCCGGCGGAGCTCGACGAGGGAGGCGGGCAGGAAGCCGCGCAGGCCGATGTCGAGGATCAGGCCGCCCTTGACCACCTCGATGACCGGGCCCTTGACGACCCCCTCCTCCTCCTTGATCCGCTCGATCGTGCCCCAGGCCCGCTCGTACTGGGCCCGCTTCTTCGAGAGGACCAGCCGGCCCTCCTTGTCCTCCTTCTGGAGGACGAGGGCCTCGATGCGGTCGCCCATCGACACGACCTCGGACGGGTCGACGTCGTTGCGGATCGACAGCTCCCGGGAGGGGATGACGCCCTCGGACTTGTAGCCGATGTCCAGCAGGACCTCGTCCTTGTCCACCTTGACGACCGTGCCCTCGACGATCTGGCCGTCCTCGACCTGGACCATCGTTCCCTCGATGGCGTCGGCGAAGGAGACGTCGAGGTCGTCGGCGACGACCTGGCGGGGGGTGTACTCGCCCTGCTCGTCGAACGAGCCCATCGCCTGGTCGGCCGTGGCGGTGGGGGCGGGCGTGATGCTGGTGGACTGGTCGGACAAGGGATCGCCTTCTGGGGGAGACTCAGGGGCTGGGCACCCAGCGGTGCCGGGATGTCGAGCCTAGCACCCGCCCTGTTGCGACCGTTCTGCGACCAGCAGGAATTCGGGGGTGTCGAGGTTCGGCGGGGCGGTGGCGTAGGCGCCCGGCTCGACCGACCACACGGCCCGCACCCGCAGGCCGCACCGCTCGGCCACGAGGCGCAGCTCCCGGGGCGTGTAGGTCGTGGTCCACAGGTCGTGCGTGGCGTCCCTCCCCTCCTCGTCCTTCACCACCGTGCGCTCGTGGTGGACGCCGGTGGCGGCGTCGAAGGCGGACGCCTCGTCGAGGTGGCGGACCTGGAAGTAGGCCGAGAAGGCGCCGACCACGACCGCCCCGCCGGGCCGCACGGCCCTGGCCATGCCGGCGAGGACCCGCTCGTCGCCCGGCAGCGGGTCGCCGCCGTGCCCGGCCGCCGCCGGCCCTCCGAGCAGCCCGAACGCGCCCTCGCAGAGCGACACGGCGGCGTCGAACTCGGCGTCGAAGGCGAGGTCCCGGGCGTCGGCCCGCACGAACGTGGCGCCCGGCGGGGCGTCCCGCCTGGCCAGGTCCACGAACCGGGCGGACACGTCGACCCCGACGACCTCGACCCCGAGGCGGGCGAGGGCGTGGGCGTGGCGGCCCGGCCCGCAGCCGACGTCGAGCACCCGCTGCCCCGGCCGCAGGCCGAGCACGTCCACGAGGAAGGCGACCTCCTGGGCCGTCCCCTTGGTGAACGAGTAGCGCAGGTAGGCGGCGCCGAGGTGGTCGGCGACCGCCTCGAACCAGTGGGGCCCGGCCACGCTCAGCCGGGCCGGCGGGTCAGCGGCCGAGGTCCCGGTGGCACTCCCAGCCCGGCGGCACGACCCGCCAGGCGGTGTCCCAGCCGGGCCCGCAGGACCGGGACGAGGACATGGCGATCGCCCCGGAGACCACGGTGTAGACGGCCACCGCCAGCACGATCGCGAAGACCAACGAGTGGCCGGCTCGCCGGCGGGTGGAGAGCACGTCCTCCCATCGGCAGGTCGGGGCCCGGACTCAACCCTTGGCGTCGGCCCAGGTCGACGCGAAGCAGAGGTTGACCTCGAGGGGGACCCGCAGGCTGGCCGCGCCCCGCATGGCGTCGAGGGTCAGCTCGGCCGCCCGGTCCCGCTCGTCCGGCGGCACCTCGAGGATGACCTCGTCGTGCACCTGGAGGATCAGCCGGCTGCGCAGGTCCCCCTCCTCGATGACCGTGTCGAGGCGGACGAGCGCGACCTTGAAGATGTCGGCGGCGAGGCCCTGGATGCCGGCGTTCATGGCCTGGCGCTCCCCGGCCTGGCGGATGCGGTAGTTCGACGAGAGCAGCTCCGGGATGGGGCGGCGGCGGCCGAACAGGGTCTCGGTGTAGCCCCGCTGGCGGGCCTCGTTCACCGTGCGGTCCATGTAGGCCTTCACGTTCGGGAAGGCCTCGAAGTAGGCGGCGAGGATCAGGGCCGCCTCGTCGGTGGGGATGCCGAGGCGCTGGCCGAGCCCGAACGCCTCCATCCCGTAGGCCAGGCCGTAGGACACCATCTTCGCCTTCGACCTCATGTCGACGGTGACCCCCGAGGGCTCGACCCCGAAGATGCGGGCCGCCGTCTCGGTGTGGATGTCGGTGCCGGCCTCGAACGCGCCGATCAGCCCGGGGTCCTCGGCGAGGTGGGCGATGCAGCGCAGCTCGATCTGGTTGTAGTCGGCGATCAGCAGCGAGTGGCCGGGCGCGGGCACGAACGCCTTGCGGAAGGCCCGGCCCATCTCGGTCCGCACCGGGATGTTGTGCAGGTTGGGCTGGTCGGAGCTGAGCCGGCCGGTCCTCGCCACGGTCTGGTTGAACGTGGCGTGGATGCGGCCGTCCCGCTGGTCCACCTCGGCCAGCAGGGCGTCGCCGTAGGTCGACCGCAGCTTCTCGACCTCCCGGTACTCGAGCAGGCGGTCGACGATCTCGTGCTGGCCCCGCAGCTTCTCGAGCGAGGCGGCGTCGGTGGAGTAGCCGGTCTTGGTCTTCTTCGACGGGCTGAGGCCCAGCCGGCCGAACAGCAGCTCCCTCAACTTCAACGTCGAGTTGACGTTGAACTCCTCGCCGGCGAGGTTCCAGATCTCCTTGGTGAGGGCCTCCGCCTCGCCGGCCAGCTCGTCGCGGAGGCGGCGCAGCTCGGCCACGTCGACGGCCACGCCGATCTCCTCCATCTTCGCCAGCACCCGGACGAGCGGCGCCTCGATCTCGTCGTGCAGGCGGCGCAGGCCCTGGGCGTCGAGGGCGGCGAGCAGGGCCGGCCCCAGCCGGGCGACGGCGAGGGCCCGGCGGGCGGCCCTGGCCGCGTGGTCGCCGGTGCCGCCGAGGTCGAGCTGGCCGGCCTCGACCTCGTCGGCCGGCAGCTCGTGGCCGGTGTAGCGGGCCAGGAGCTCGTCGAGGCGGTAGCGCGACTCGGCCGGGTCGAGCAGGTAGGCGGCGAGCATCGTGTCGAGCCCGAGCGAGCGCACGTCCACCGGCGCCGGCGCCGACCGCAGGGCCCGCATCAGCTCCTTCACGCCGTGGCCCCACAGCGGCGGCCCGCCGGCCCGGGTGAGGTGGCGGAGGGCGTCGACCACCCGGTCGTCGCCGAGCA